>DASVRL010000043.1:0-10600 GCA_036388635.1 Pyrinomonadaceae bacterium | reverse complement strand
AGTTTGCAGCATCAGATTCGACAAATTGCGCGCCGACAGAAAAGTGCCGCCCGTCTGCCAGTAAAACAAAAGCCAAATCAAAATCAAGGCGCCCAGCATCGTGTAAGCGCGCAAGCTCGCCGCCTCTATTTTCAGACCGCTGATTTTCGTTTCTTCACTCATTTCCTGTGATTCGAGCAGACGGTTTTGAAGTGTTTGACCTCGCCGTCAAACAAAATCTCGCCGCCGTCGCTTCCCGCCGGATAAAACCCGCAAATAGCGGCAGATACTTACGGAAAGTCGCAGAAAGTTAAAGACTCTCTGCAAACTACCTGTAATTATCCGCCGCTTCCTGAAAACTAATTCTTCGGGCGCTGGTCAGCCGGAACGTTTTTGTAAACGTCATCGAATTTAGCGTAGCCATCTTTAATAACGGTCGTCATCAGATTGTCTTTATCAACCGTTTGAACCTCCAGCAGAATTGACGGCACTTCCTTTTTGATAGCGTCGTTCATAAAAGGCTTCGCGTTGGTCAGAGACTGTTTTTTCGCCAGTTTAATCGCCGCTTCGACCGCGCCGCTTGCCAGCGGGATAATCGGTTTGTAAACGGTCATCGACTGCTTGCCTTCGGCGATTGACTGCAAGGCGCTAATCTCGGCGTCCTGTCCGGTGACGAAAATCTGACCGTCCAGCTTTCTTTTCGCGAGCGCCGAAATCACGCCCGACGCCATTCCGTCGTTGGAAACGACAAAAACGTTGACCTTGTCGTTTTGCTGCGTCAGAGTGTTTTCGGCAAAATTCAGCGCCAGCTCGCGATTCCAGTCGTTGATGTGCTGCTCGGCGACGATTTTGATTTTGCCGCCGTCGATCGCCGGCTGCAAAACCGCCAGCTGTTCCTTTTTCATAATATGCGCGTTGTTGTCGGTGCCCGCGCCGTAAACCATCACATAATTTCCTTCCGGAACTTTCTGCATCGCGTATTCGGCGATTTTTCTGCCGATGACGGGCACCTGGTGCGAGATGTAAAGGTCGATTTTGTCGGAATTTATCAGGCGGTCGTAAGAGATGACGGGAACGCCTTTCGCCTTTGCCTTGTCAACCATCGTCGCCGCCTGCGTCGCGTCGTGCGGCGCGATAACCAGCGCGTCGATGCCCTGCGTCAAAAGATTGTCGACGTCGTTTGACTGGCGGCTGGCGTCATTATTGGCGACCGTTATCACGCAGTCAACGTTCATCGCCTTGCAATGCGCGTCGAAAGCGTCGCGGTCGCGCTGCCAGCGCTCTTCCTTGACCGTATCCATCGCAAAACCGATTTTGATTTTGCGGTTCGGGTCTTTCGTCTGCGTGTTGCCGGATGTCGTATTTCCAGCGTTTTGCTGCGGCTGCTGAACGCAGGCGGCGACAAAGATTGCCAGCGTCAAAGACACAAATATTAAAAGTCTCTGCATAATTTCTCCTGTTAGATTTGCTGATTTCGTTACAATTATTAGGTCAAAACGGATTTTAATTTAATGTGGATTTAACGACAAGTGAAAACCGGGAGTTGAGAGCTGAGAACCGTTTTCAGTTCTGCGGTTCTGCGGTTCTCAACTCCCAATTTAAAAGAGCTTCTCATCAAGTTTAGTCAAAATTCTTCCGACCGGATAAAGTCCGACGCGCTGGTCGAAATACGGCGAGCGCTCGTAGAAAAACCGCAAACGCGCGCCGGCGCTTTTGCGAAAATTTTCGTCTTTCAGTCTTTCTTCAAATTCCTTGCGCAAATTGGCGTCTTTCGCCAGCATTTCGCGGGCAATCGGCTCCATTATGTAATCGGCAAAATATTCTTTCTGCTCGAAAATCGCGTTGAAAAATCCCCACGCGGCGAAAGAATCGCCCGATTGCGGCTCCAGCAGATGAACGATGACGTTTCCCGTTTCCTGCTCAAGCGGAACGACGACGGAATTTGCCGGAAACTCCCGCGTTTCGCGTAAAGAATTCGTTTTGTAGTTCATCGGCAGACGACTTTCAAAAGATGCGGGCGACCATTTCGGCTCGGTCAGGCGATAGCTTTCAACCTCGATTTTCAGAGGTTTTGCGGTTCTTTGAAAGCGAACGCCGTGCGCCTGTAAAACTTCGATGACGCTTTGCCACTGCGGCGGAATAATGTAATAAAGCGGCGGCGCGACCGAGGCGGAAACTTTCACTTCGTCGAATTTCGGAATCGTTATATTTAAAGGTTTGGTGCCGTAAACGATGCGTTTCGCGCCGGAAATTTCGCTGTCTTCCATCTTGTATTCGACGCCTTTAAAATCGAACGGCACGGAATTTTTGGTGAATTCGAAACGAAGCGGAAATTTACTGCCCGCATTGTAGGTTTGCCCGCGCTGAATCGTTTCAGCATCGGCTCGGCGATTCGCTTCAAAAAGACTTTCCTTGTTCAGATTTATTTCTTCCAGCGTTTTCCAGAAAACGTCGTAAGTTCCGCGAACGCGCGATTTATACGGTTTTAAAGAATGCGATTCAATCAGCAGCCCGCCGCGATTTCTTAAAGCCGCGTAGCCGGTTGCAAAGCGCGGCGTGGCGATAAAAGTCGTCACGCCGGAGGTTACTTCGCGACCGTTGAATTCCAGGTAATGCGACAAAAGATTGCCTTCTTTTTCCACTTTCGGCACGACTTTTTTCTCGAAAATCTCGTTCATCCAGTTTTTGACGAACGGCGAGACTTCTTCGAAATGCGCGAATTCATACGTGATGTTGTAGCGAAAATCCGCGCCGTCCGTGACGTGCGAGTCGATAAAAAAATCCGGTTTCCATTCGTTCCAGAGATTTAAAAAAGCGCGCGTTTCCGGCGCGTCCGTCTTCATATAATCGCGGTTCAGATTCAGATTCGCCGACGTTCCGCGAAAGCCCATCTCGTCGGGTCCGACCTGATTGATGCGGTTGTACGCCGAAAAAAGCTCGTGCCCGTCCGCGTTATAAATCGGAACGAAGAGAATCACGACATTATCGAGCAGGCTCAGGCGAGTTTTCGTTATCGCGATGTCGCGCAGAAGCGCCAGCCCCGCGTCTTTGCCGTCGGATTCGCCCGCGTGGATGCAGGCTTGTATCAAAACGACGGCTTTTCCTTTTTTTCGCGCCGCGTCCGAAGTAAAAGTTTTGCCCGCGGCGGCAATCAGAAGCGGCAAATCGCGTCCTTCGCCGCTTTTGCCGAAAGGTTTGTAAATTATCAAATCGGAAGACTTATCTAATTTCCGGCTGTATTCTATCGTTTCGGAATAACGCGGCGTTTTCCGGTAATCGGTTTGTTCGGCAAAAGTTTGCCATTCGTTTGAAACATTCATCGATTCACTCTGGGCAAAGACGTTTAACGTCAGAAAAGCGGCTGAAAACAGCAGCGAAAAAAGCGTTTTGGTCATATTCTGGATTAACGAAACAATTTTCTACGATAATAAACCATTTTTCGCGCAAAAAGAACTTTCTTTATCAGGCAAAAATCTGGTATGATAATTTTCATCAAATTTATTTGTCTGAAGTCGCGTAAGTTATATAAAAACTTAGTCTTAAATTTAGCAAATGTCGCCATTTTTTATTGACATCGGGAAATAATTCGTGTAAAAGATACAAGGCATAGATTTTTTTAAATTATTGATTCAAAGCGGTTCAAGAGGAGAAATATGAATAGCAAAGTTTGGTTTCGGAAAGCACTTTCCCTGTGCTTGGTTGTTGCGGTCTACGCAACATACTCAATGGTCGGGTTGGCAAGTCCCGACAAGATGGTGGGCGAACTGACGGTTTCGGGTAAAGCCGTCAACGGCGAAATTCCGGTTGTTAAAGTTAACGGTGAAGCGGCACAGAGCGGTCGCGCGATTTTTTCGTCAAGTACTATTACAACATCTGAAAGTTCCAGCGCGGTTATTAACCTCGCCAAAATTGGTAAAATTGAACTTGCCCCGAACACGACCATTTCGGTGTCTTTCAATGAAAACGGTTTAAATGGCGACCTCGCTGCCGGTAAAGTAACGGCTTTAAGCGCGGACAACGTCAGCATCAAAACCCCGAACGGCAAAGTGACAAAACTAAACGCCGGTGAATCCGTCAGCGCGGCTCAGCAAACTACTGACGACGACGACGATGACGGCGGCGCGGCATGGTGGATATTTGCTTTGATTTTAGGCGGCGCGGCAGCAGCCGTCGTTATTGCGGCAACCACTGATAACAACGACATTAACTTAGGCGGCGGAACAGTTGTCGTCAGCCCGAGTCGTTAATCAGTCTGAGCCATTTTTATATCTGGTTTGATACACAGGAGGAAAACAAATGCACGGCAAAAATTGGATTCGTAAATCTATTACATTTTTAGCCATCTTCGCCGTTTGGAGCGTCACTTCGATGGTCGCTTTAGCCGCACCGACAGATGCGACCGGCGTAATCAACGTCACCGGACAGGTAACAGTCAACGGACAACCTGCGGTTTCTAATTCAACATTTATCAGCGGCGGGACGATTGCGACCGGCGCCGATTCGACAGCAGTCGTCAGCTTGGGAAAAACGGGAAGAATCGAGCTTCTCGCCGATACCACTTTGACTTTAAAATTTACTGAAAACAGCATCATCGGCATTATGTCGGCAGGCAAAGCCCGCGTTTCAAATGCCGCCGGAGTGGCGACGACCTTTACAACCAAGGACTCGACTATTCTGGCTGATGCGGGACAGGCAAACACTTTCGCCATCGAAATTGAATGTTCGCATACGCACGTCGATACTCTGAGCGGTCTGATCACGATGCGCACGGGCACGAATGATAAACAGGTTGCCGCCGGAACCGACGCGGTCGCCGGTAATCTTTCGCAAACCGGCTGCAAACCGTGTCTGCGTCCGGGAACGGTCATTCCGGTTCCGGTTGCCAGTATCGGTGCGGGCGCACTTGCCGCGATTCTGCTGGCGGTTGCCGGTACGGTCGGCGCGGGAATTTTGCTGGGTTCGGGTGGTAGTGATACCACTACGGGCGGCGGAACGATTGTCGTTAGCCCGACTCGTTAGTCTCGGGCGGCTGGATCTTTTAAAAGGCGTAAAGCCATAGTTTCAAAACCTGCGGGTCATGTTCAATAAAAACGTGACCCGCAAAACTTTGTTTACGGTTGTGAATTATTTAACAAGTCAGGAATAATATTTATTTATGCATATTGCAGTTATTGGAACAGGTTACGTCGGATTAGTCACCGGCGCGTGCTTCGCCGAATTCGGCGTTGAAGTCACGTGCGTCGACGTCGACCATAATAAAATTGAACGTTTAAATCAAGGTGTTATACCGATTTATGAACCAGGCTTAGACCAGATTGTCGAGCGCAACAGCAAAGCCGGTCGTCTTCATTTCACGACCGACATCAAATCGGCGGTCGAACACGCACTGGTTATTTTCTTAGCCGTCGGCACGCCGCCGAAAGCGGACGGTTCGCCCGATATGAGCTATTATCAACAGGCGGCGAAAGACATCGCCGAAGCGATGAACGGCTACAAGGTTCTCGTCACAAAATCGACCGTTCCGGTCGGAACGGGCAACTGGCTGCGCGGTTTCGTCGCTGAAAATCAAAAGGTAAAAACCAATTTCGGCGTCGCTTCAAACCCGGAATTTTTGCGCGAAGGCGCGGCAATCGAGGATTTTAAGCGACCGGACCGTGTGGTTATCGGCAGCAACGAGCCGGATGCGATTGCGATTATGAAAGACCTCTATCGCCCGCTTTACCTGATTGAAACGCCGATTGTGATCACCTCGCTCGAAGCCGCCGAGCTTATCAAATACGCGGCAAACGCTTTTCTCGCGACCAAAATCACGTTTATTAACGAGATTGCGAATCTATGCGACGCCATCGGCTGCGACGTTCACGATGTGGCGCGCGGAATGGGAATGGACAATCGCATCGGTCGAAAGTTTCTGCATCCCGGTCCCGGCTACGGCGGTTCGTGCTTTCCGAAAGACACGCGCGCCTTTACCAAAGTCGGCGACCAATTCGGCATCCAAACGATGGTCGTCGATGCCGTTATCGAAGCGAACGATCTACAGCGCCAGGCGATGGTTCCGAAAATCGAAAAGCTGGTCGGCGATTTAAAGGGCAAACAAATCGGCGTTCTCGGTCTTTCGTTCAAACCCGAAACCGACGATATGCGCGAATCTCCGGCGATTGATATTATAAAGGAATTGCAAAAGCTCGGCGCGCGCGTCAAGGCTTTCGACCCGGTGGCGATGGAAGAAGCCAGACACTGTCTGCCCGATGTCGAATACGCGACCGACGAATACGAGGCTATCCGTGATGCCGACGCGCTGGTTATCATTACCGAATGGAATCAATTCCGCGCGCTCGATATGGAAAAAGTCAAAAGTCTTTTGAAATCGCCGAAGATTGCCGATTTGCGCAATATTTACGAGCCGAAGGATATGCGCGAGCTGGGATTCGATTACGTCGGCGTCGGGCGCTAATTTGCAGTTTTAACTCAAATGGTTAAAATGATTAGGCGGAAGGTTTTAAAGCTTCCGCCTTTCTTATCTTTCCTTTTTAATTGAATATGAATCTAACATCAAAAGTTTTAGTCACCGGCGGCGCGGGCTTTATCGGTTCTAATCTGGCGGACGCGCTTATCCGCCAGGGCGCAAAGGTCACGATTATCGACAATCTGGCGACGGGTTTTCGTGAAAATCTCGAAGAAATCAAAGGCGATTTCGAATTCGTCGAAGGCGATTTAAACGACGATTCGGCTTTGCGGAAAGCGCTCGACGGAACCGAGATTGTTTTTCATCAAGCCGCTCTGCCGAGCGTTCCGCGCTCGGTCGATAACCCGCAGGAAACTCACGCCGCCTGCGTCAACGCGACCTTTAACCTGCTTTTGAAAGCCAGAGACGCCGGCGTCCGGCGCTTGATTTATGCGGCTTCCAGTTCGGCTTACGGCAATCAGGAAATTCTGCCGAAAGTAGAAACGATGCGCCCGGAACCGCTCTCGCCGTACGCGGCGGCAAAGCTGATGGGCGAATATTATTGCCAGGTGTTCAGCAACGTCTACAACTTAGAGACGGTTTCCCTGCGCTATTTCAACGTTTTCGGACCGCGCCAGAATCCTTCTTCGATGTATTCGGGCGTAATTTCCCGCTTCATCGACGCATTGATGAGCGGCAAAACGCCCATTATTTACGGCGACGGCGAGCAATCGCGCGATTTTACGTTTATCGCCAACGTCGTCTCAGCCAATATCAAAGCCGCGCAGACGACAAAAGGCATCGGTCAGGTGATGAACTGCTCGAACGGCGAGCGCATCAGCCTGAACGAGCTTTTGGAAGTCCTGAAAAAAATAACCGGCAAATCGGACGTGCAGGCTGAATACCAAATCGAAAGAGCCGGCGACGTCAAACATTCGCAAGCCGATAATTCGCGCGCTAAAGAATTTCTGAACTACGAAAAGCTCGTCGGTCTGGAAGAAGGTTTAAAGAAAACGATTGACTGGTGGAAACAAAGCCGTTTCGCGGCGAATAATTCGTAAACGAGAAATTTTTCACACGAAATCGACTTGCCAACTTAAATTTCAATGTGTATCATTTTTATTTCGGTTAGTGAAAATATTTCGCTAATGCAAGGCGTTCTTTTTAAAGTGGTCCGATAGCTCAGTCGGTAGAGCAAATGGCTTTTAACCATTGGGTCGAAGGTTCGAGTCCTTCTCGGATCACCATTCATTTTAATAAGATAGGGCAACTAATACGGTTGCCCTTTTCTTGTTTGAGTGCCTACTGAGTGCCAACTCTTAAATATTGAACTGTACTGTCTCAAAAACGACCCTTTTTGAGACAAATGAGTAAGTTTATTGATAAACCTCGATATGAATGTGCCGGAAAGCATAAAAGCCGAATTAGCAGCTTGGAATAATGGTCAAGGGATTGACTTAGAATCTTGGATAGGTTGTGTCGGAAATTTCAGTCTTGCTGTCGGATACCTTTCTATTTTCTGTCCGGAATTTACAGAGTTTGAAGGTTATATTTTAAGAAAGCGATTTTCTGAAGATTCATTAAGAGGTTTTGAGAAAAACTGTAACGGAGATAAAAAAGCTGTTGAGGCAGTAATGAATCATCTGCACATAGCTGACATACAACATTATGGCTGCGCGGATATATCAAAAGACAAAGTCATCGTACTAGGTAGCAAGTTGAAGGAAATTTACGAAGCTAGACTAATATGGCGGTTTCCTAACAAACCTTGTACAGTGTCATTTTATCAACCTGAAGATGATACTGATTTAGAAGCCTACGAAATTACTTTTTGGCAAAAAGCTAATGAAGAATAAACCGTCTCACAGCCGTTTGATTGCAAATGGTTAATAAACCGATGACGAGCGCGAACATCGCCGCGTGTGATTTTAATCTGAACATAATTTTTCTCCTCTGATAATTTATTTTCAATGTCATTGTTTGCTCTGCCGATTCGACCGGACCAGCGTCTATTTGGCGGGCAGAATTTCCAAAATATCGAGCAAATCTTCTTTGACGACATACTGGCAGGCACCGGCTTCGCGCGCTGCCTGCCGCAAAACGTCGTCGTTGTAGTCGGTGACGATCATAATCCGCGCCTGCGGGTAAGCCTTAATGATTTGACGGGTCGCCGTGATGCCGTCAACGCCCCGCATCTCGATGTCCATCAAAACCCAATCGGGCTGTAGTCGAGTGTAGGCGGCAAGCGCATCGGCTCCGTCCGCGCATTCGCCGACGATTTCGGCGACGCCGGCGAGCGTCATTTTAATCAGCTCGCGCATCGGCTGGCTGTCGTCAACAATTAAAACTACGGTTGTCATTTTGATTAATTTAGAATGCAGGACAATGGTAGGCGCTTCGGCGAGCGTTTGTAAGACGAAGAACTACGTAATTTTTGTATGTAATACTACGTAATTTCTACTTAATTTTCCGCAATTTTCGGGAAAGCGATAAGGATGAGCGGGAGACGGACGAGGCGATTTTGTGAAAAGAGAGAAAAGATGCGTATTACCGGCAAACTTACGAAACACTTTCTAAAGCAGTAATTTATACTGCACGGCAAATTTCATCAGCGCGTGCGAGCCTTGCAGATTCAGTTTCTGGCAAATGCGGGCGCGGTGAGTTTCGACGGTGCGCGGGCTGACGGATAATTCTTCGGCAATCTCTTTGTTGGTTTTGTAATCGGCAAGCAGTTTGAGAATCCGGTGCTCGGTCGGCGTGAGTTGACTTAAACCTAACTGCTGCTCGTCGGGAACCGCATTGTAATTTTGCCGTCTGGTGAAATAATTCGTCATCGGCAGACTGGTAAAAGTGCGTCCGGCGACCGCTTCCGTGATCGCCGTCACGATATCGTCAATCGCGCTGTCTTTTAAAACATAGCCTTTCGCGCCGAGGTCGAGCGCGGCGTGAAACATCTGTTCTTCGCTGTGAATGGTCAGGAAGATTATAGCCGCCGGATTTTTTTTGGCGGCAAGAGTGCGCGCTACCTGAAAACCGTCCTGATGCGGCATATCAACATCGAGAATCGCCGCGTCGGGCTTTAATTCTTCAATCATCAGGAGCGCTTCGCTGCCGTTTCCGGCTTCGCCGACGATTTTCAAATTCGGCTCCATTTCGATAACCTGCCGCAACCCTTGCCGCATCAGCGGGTGATCATCGGCAATGAGGATGCGAATTTCTCGATTCATAATTTAAAGATTAATAATAATCGAAACGAGCGTGCCTTTTCCAAGTTTCGATTCGATGTGTAATTTTCCGCCGAGCAGACGGGTTCTTTCCGCAATTCCGATTAAGCCGAAGCTGCGTTTCGATAAATCGCCCTCGCCCGCCGACGGATCGAAGCCGCGCCCGTTGTCGGAAATATTGACGGTTAAATTATTACCCGCGCGTTCGATTTTCAAGACGGCTTTTCGGGCGTTTGAATGTTTGACGATATTATTGGCGCATTCCTGCACGATGCGGTAAAGCAAAATCTCCGAATCCTTTTCGAGAACGTCGTCAATTCCTTCGATTTCCGCTTCAAATTCGATGCCGCTCGCGCCGAATGCCTTGCCGAGCATTGATTCAATCGTTTTCGTCAAACCCAAACGGTCGAGCAGGTGCGGGCGCAGATTAAAGGCGATTTCCTTTGCCTCGCCGATAGCGTGCGAAGCCGTTTCGGAGATATTTTCCAGATGATCGAGCATCGCCTCTCGCTTGTCGGGTTGTTTCAAACTAAGGCGGGCGCGATTTTTGATAATCACGAGAGATTGTCCCAGCCCGTCGTGCATTTCGGCGGCAAATCGTTTGCGCTCTCTTTCCTGCGAATCAATCAAACGGCGCGAAAAAGCGAGTTCGGCGACGTGTTTTAACTATCATCCGCCCTGGGAAATACCGAAACTAAAAGTTAAACCGTATTAGTGAGGTCAGGGATAGAATAGCGGACGAAATTGCCGTTTTGCAGACCGTTTTTAACGGTTGGCAGAATACATTCGTAACGGAATAGAATTTCCGCTGTTTTAAGATTATTCTTACTGCGATAACGGACGGAATCGTTTTAATGATAATCCGTCGGAAAGTTGGGAAATATGGCGAACAGTCTAAGTCAAAAACCGGTGTATTGTATAGAAACGATTGATTTAACGCATAAGTTTTCGG
>DASVRL010000042.1:0-9376 GCA_036388635.1 Pyrinomonadaceae bacterium | reverse complement strand
CCTCTTTTCGTAATAACTTCCGGTTTGGAAACCTGAATCTCAAAACCTTCGCGGCGCATCATTTCGATTAAGATTGCCAATTGCAATTCGCCGCGTCCCGATACTTTGAATTGGTCGGGCGAATCGGTGTCGGCGACGCGCAAAGCCACGTTGCCCAAAAGTTCCTTTTCCAGCCGCTCTTTGATCTGGCGCGAGGTGACGAATTTTCCTTCCGTACCTGAAAAGGGCGAAGTGTTGACGCCGAAAATCATCGCAATCGTCGGCTCGTCGACGTTGATCAGCGGCAGCGGCTTCGGATTGTCGGGCAAGGTAATCGTTTCGCCGATGTTGATGTCGTCAAAACCGGCGAGCGCGACGATTTCGCCGACTCCGGCGGCGTCGACCGTCGTGCGTTCCAAGCCTTCGAAAACGTAAAGCTCTTTGACGCGCGTTTTCTGCGTCGAGCCGTCGCGCTTAAAAACCAGCACTTCCTGATTTTTGGCAATCTCGCCCGAATAAATTCTGCCGATGGCGAGCCTGCCGACAAACGGGTTGTAGTCGATATTGGCGACCAGCAGCTGCAGCGTGTCGTCGCGTATTTCGTGCGGCGCGGGAACGGTTTCGATGACCTGCTCGAAAAGCGGTTTGAGACTTTTCGATTCGTCCGCCAAATCTTTTTTCGCCACGCCCTCGCGCGAGATGGAATACAAAATCGGAAATTCAATCTGCCGGTCGTCGGCGCCGAGGTCGATAAACAGGTCGTAGATTTCGTCGACGACTTCTTCGGGACGCGCGTCGTGGCGGTCGATTTTATTGACCAGGGCAATGGCGGGAAGCTTTAGCTCCAGAGCTTTGCGCAAAACGAAACGCGTCTGCGGCAGACAGCCTTCCGCCGCGTCGACGAGAAGAACGATGCCGTCGACCATTTTCAAAACGCGCTCGACTTCGCCGCCGAAATCGGCGTGACCGGGCGTATCGACGATATTGATTTTGTAATCGCCGTATTTGACCGAGGTGTTTTTCGCCATAATCGTGATGCCGCGCTCGCGCTCCAAATCCATCGAATCCATCACGCGGTCGACGACCGTTTCGTTGTCGCGGTAAGTGCCGGATTGCTGAAGCATCGCGTCGACCAGAGTGGTTTTGCCGTGGTCGACGTGCGCGATGATAGCGATGTTGCGTATTTTTTCTTTAGTAATCATAGACGTAAATTTGCCATTGCAGGCAAACGAAAATAATGACTGATTAGAGGCGAAAAGGCAAACGATGATAAAGGCAAAAGGCAAAGTGCAAAATTTAAGATTTTTGATTCAAAATTAAATCTGTTCTCTCGTTTTGCGTTTGGCGTTTGCGGTGAATGTTCGCTACCTGACATTCGCCGCTTTTCGATTGTGGTAATTTTTCAATATGAAAAATTACCTCTTGTATGTAAAAAGCTTCCATCTGCAAACGATTCGGGAAGCCGAGCGATTACAGGAAGAATCAAGACGGTTAAGATTTTACGCCAGAAGATTAATTTTTGAATTAGAAAAACACTGCGACGCGCTTGATAATGACCAGCTTGACTCTGCCAGAGAGTTGAAAGAAGCATTTAGTAACGAATCCGCGCAATGAATTAAAGTTATTCCAAAAAAAATTTCAGTTTCCTATTTTCAACGGCACATTTTTGAACATCGTCAAAAATGACCGGGCAAAATTGCTTTCGCCCGGTCTCGATCTCCATTCTAAACAAGTTAGAACTTCTTAAGGAGCAATGCCCATACCGATCGGCTGGTCGCCGTTCAGACCGAATTTGACGGCGACAAAATCATTGTTGTCGCTGCGCAAGATATACCAGGTTCCGTCTGCCGGACGGAAGACGGCGATATCGGTTTTCCGGTCGGAATCGAATCTGCCGGCAACCGGAATGTCGCCGTTCAGCCCGAATCGAACGATTCTGTAATCTCCGTCGATGCTGCGCAAGATATACCAGGTTCCGTCTGCCGGGCGAAAGACGGCGATATCGCTGACGCCGTCGCCGTCAAAATCGCCGCTCTGCGGAATATCGCCGCTCGCGCCCCACCGGAACGCACCCAGCGCGCCGTCCGAACTGCGATTGATATACCAGGTTCCGTTTGACGGGCGGAAAACAGCGATGTCGTTTTGACCGTCGCCATCATAGTCGCCGACGACCGGAACATCACCGTTCAAACCCCAGCGGATTCCGCTGTACGTGCCGTTTGAACTGTATCTGATATACCACGTGCCGTTCGACGGGCGGAAAACGACCAAATCGCTGCGGTCGTCGCCGTCGAAATCAGCCGCCACCGGAATATCACCGCTCGTGCCCCATTGCTCGGCTGAAAAACCGCCGTCGGAACTGCGCTGGATATACCAGTAGCCGGAACCGCCGCTCGCGCGAAATACCGGCAAGTCGCCGATGCCGTCGCCGTCGTAATCGCCCGCAAGCGCTTTATCGCCCGCCAGACCGAAGCGCTGCGCTCTGAAGGAGCCGTCGGAACTGTTCAGCGAATACCAGTTGCCGTCCGAAGGGCGGAAAACCGTTAAGTCAAAAAGCCCGTCGCCTTCAAAATCGCCGCCGATATGCACGGCGCGCAGCTGCCCACGAATTTCGCCGTTAGGAAAGTTCTGGCTGCCGATGACGACGTAACACAACCCGGTGCGAAGCTGTGCCGCCTGTTCGGCTGTAACGGCAAAGGTCTGAACCGGTAAAAAGCCGCTTCTTCCGCCGACCGTTCCCAGATTGAAAACTGCCGGAGCGTTTTGTCCCGGCAGCGCCGGACAATTTATGCTCGCCGTTGTCTGATTGCTCGACAAACCGAAAAAGCCGACCGAAACCTGAAGCTGTGTTCCCGCTTCATTTAGAAGCGCAAAGGCGAAGCCGCGAGCTTGCGTATTAACCTGCGGAACGACCTGATTGCCGCGCAGTTTAGCTCTGAATAAACGCGACTGATTCGGCGATGGCGACGGCGTGGGCGATATCGTCGGCGACGCTGTCGGTGTTACCGTCGGACTAGCCGTCGGCGATGCGGTCGGGCTGACCGTTGGCGAAACCGTCGGGGAAACAGTCGGAGATGCTGTCGGCGAAACGGTAGGGCTGACCGACGGCGACGGAGACGGCGACGGATTTACGCAGAAAAACGTTCCGGAAAGAACCGTCGTGTTGCCGTTTCTGATCGTAATAACCGTGCCCGGAGTGATGTTCATTTGCGTATCGATAAACACCTGCCCGTTTCCGTTATCTCGCAGTTGTATGTCGCCGACGTCGACGCCGCCGACGAAAACATCCAGCGTCGTGTTGTCCGGCAGATTAAGGAAGCGGACGAAAACTTTTAGCTGGTTATTGTTTGAATGCCTGAATTGGGCGAAGCCGCGCGGCGTTTGACCATTGACGGGCGCGCCCGTCAGAGTCGCAAACAGCGGTCCGTCGGCGCATCCGCTGGTCGGAGAGCCGGTCGGCGAAACCGTCGGCGTCGGCGAACCAGCCCCGACAAACGTGCCGGAAAGTATATTAGTCGTGCCTTGTCTGACCGTTATCACGTCGCCGCTTTGGATGGTCGGCGTGTTCTGCTGGTGGTCGCTTCGCAGTTCCAATTCGCCCGTCCGCGACGAATTCACGGTTATCTGACCGACCGGATTGTTGTTTATGTAAACGTCTAAAATTGTGCCTGCGGGCAAATTAACCGAAAAAATTTCCAGTTCGAATTTGCGCAGATTGTTTGATTCGAGTTTGTACTCGGCGATGCCGAAGGGAGAGAGGTTGTTAATCGGCGTGCCGCTCAGCGATGCCTGTAGTTTTAGTTGCGGAGGATTCGGCGGATTGTTTGCCGAAGCCGTAAAGAAGCTGATTAACGGACTGCTCATCCAAGCCAATACAGCTAGTGTGGTGAACACAGACAGCCAGCGTCTGCTGAAGACTTTTTTTTCTTTCATTTTCCTAACCCTCTTTTTCGTTTGAAATGGGAACCCAAAATACAAACCGATTTTCGGACACAAACTGCGGTTCTAAAAATCGGCGTTGCAATTAACCTGATGTAACAAGGCTACTCTTTAAAAATATTAACGCAAGGTTTTTCTTGTTAAACGAAAAGAAGCTTGAGAAATCTGAAATTCGCGGATTTTTATAGATTTTTATAATAAAAAAAGACCGGACGAAATGCTTCAATCCGGTCTTTCGATTCAGTGAAAGTTTATTTTAACTAGCGAACGTCTTCTTTTTCGACAATCAGGTTGTTTCTCACCTGAAAGACGTTCGAAACGCCGTTTGCCAGAATGTTCATCAGGTCGTAATCGCCGCGAGTGCGCACGTAGCCTTCAAGCTCGACGCGCCCGCCCTGGACGATAATTCTCACCGACGGGTTCGGCTCCCAAAGGTATCGATACAAACCTTTGTCGGAAAACGAGCGCAGGATTTGACGACGAATCGAGTTGTCAAATCCCGAAGGCGGCAAAACTTCGATATTGTTGATGACTCGCTGCACGCCGGCGATGCCTCTGACGGCTCTTTCCGCGTCGTTATAGTTTCTCGCCACGGCAACCTTGCCTGACAAAATCACGGTGTTGCCGCTTAATTCAAATTTGATGTTGTCGAAAACGCCGTAATACGGCAGCTTAATCAACTGTTTGAAAACCTTCTGCTCAAGCGTTCGCGAAGAATTCCGTTTGTCGTTGTCGGCGTATCCCTGGGCGTTGGCGCTCGCCGCCGAAACGCCGAAGATTGCCACTGCCAGGATTAAAAAATGTCTAATGAATTTCATATGTTCTCCCTCGTAATCAAGAATAAATTTATGAATTTGATTACTCACTTGTTACGACGGATTTGATGTGAAAACTTGCCGAAAAGATGCAGTTAATCTTGATTATTTTGTAAAGAATCCGACTTGCCGCAGCGCTTCGTAAAGCACGATTCCGGCGCTCGTCGCGAGGTTCAAACTGCGGATTTTCGGGTTCGGCATCGGGATGGTCAGACAGCGTTCCCAATTGGCTTTGAGCAAATCTTCGGGCAGCCCGCGCGTCTCGCGCCCGAAGACGAGACAATCCTTGTCCTGAAACTCGAAATCGGTGTAAAGCTTATCGGTTTTCGTCGTCAGGTAAAGAAAACGCGAATCGGGCAGCGCTTCGTAAAGCGCGTCCAAATGGCGGTGACGAAAAAGTCGAACTTCGTCCCAGTAATCCAGCCCGGCGCGGCGGACGGCGCGCTCGTCCAGACGAAATCCGGCGACGCCGACAATGTGCAGCGAAGTAAAACTCGCCGCACACAAACGCGCGATATTGCCGGTATTCGGCGGAATTTCAGGCTCGACCAGAGCGATATGCAGCATTTCTAAAGTTAAAAAGTTGAAAAGGTGAAAAACTGAAAAATTGAAAAAGCTGGTTGAATGACGACGCACCACTTTTTCAATTTAACGCCTTTTCAGTTTTTCGCCTTTTCAGTTTCTAAAAAGTTTTCGCAAAAGGTTTTCCATTCGATTTTCTGAAAGCCGAGCCAGCCGAAGCTCGCCGCCGCCGCGTTGCGGACGGCTTCGATGACGCCGCCGCTTTCGGAAGTGTTCGGCTTTTCGTGCAGACCGATGACGTAAACAGCCAAGGACTTTTCTCGCTTTTGCAGACAGAAATTATTGGTCGATTCGCTCGTAAAAAAATGCGACGTCGCGGCTTTGTCCGTTTCCTTTTCGGTCGGGTCGTAGGTCGGCTTAACGGTTATCACGATTTCGTCCGGCGCCTCGTAAATATCTATGATTTTCACCCAATCGTACTTGCCCGAACCGGGCAGGGAAATGCGCACGAAATTTCCTTTCTGCGCCTTTCGCGTTTCCAGACCCTTGCCGTTTTCGTCAAACAGTTGAAACGCGGAAACGCCCGATTCGGCTTCCCAGCGGTTGATGTCGAAAAGTTTCTTTTCGAATAAATCAAAGGCTTCAAGGGTTTCTTCAGCCGAGGCAAACTGGCGCTCGGCGCTGGTGACCGAGCTTTTTCCGTCGTCGGAAGTTTCGGCTTCTTTTAACAGGTTTTGAATTTTTTCGCTCATTTTATCTATAGTAAGCCGCAAAAATTTGTCTGACAAGTATTTTCTTTGAAGCATCTAAATCCCGGTAATTTTCATCAATTCAGATAGTTTCAAATGGCGCGGTGTGCCGAATTTTCCAGTTTGTGCTAAAATCCGCGAGTGTCAAATTACAAAAGTTCTAAGGAGATTTCAATTAGTGTTTTCACACTTTAAGACCTTCGGTTTGCTCGTTTCCTTATGTCTGGTGAGCGTTTTATTTTCCGCCGCACAGGAAGCTAAAACGCAGGAAAAGCCAAAAAAGGAAGAAAAACCGAAACAACAGCAGCAGCAGCAACCGAGTGATTTAAGCAAGATTGTGACCGCCGACCAGGTCGCCGAAAGTGCAATCATCATTTACGGCGGGCGACCGGGCTTGCAGCAGATTCGCCGCACGGCGGTCGAAGTCGGCAGAACCGCCGTCATCAACGCGGAGGGCAAGACCGACCAGATTCCGTATGTCAAACGCATCTTGCGCGGGGAAAGTCTCGAAAAAGAGCGCATTCGCCTCGACCAGGATATTTCCGGCTCGCGTTATTCGCTGATTTATAACGGCGGCAGCGTCCTCGGACTTTTTAACGAAACCGTTTTTACGCCGAAGGACGAAACGGTCAGCTCTTTCCAGAATCAGCTCTGGCACGGGCTCGAAGCGCTTTTGCGATACAAGGAAAACGGCGCGACGCTGTCTTTGAACGGGCGCGAAAAATATATGAACGTCGAGTATTTCATCCTGGACGTCACCGACAAGCAAAATCGCCAGACGCGCTTTTTTATCAGCACGAAAACCCTGCGCGTGATGGCGCTCGAATACACGCAGGACGCGGTCAAATACGCGCGCCGGTTTTACGATTATCGCTACGCGCAAGGCACGCTCGTGCCGTATCGCACGACGCTTTCCGCCGGCGACCGGCAGGTCGAGGAATCGACCGTTTCCACCATCACCTACGGGCAGAAAGTGGAAGAAGAGGTTTTTCAAATCGGTTAATTTTTGAAACTTTATTTCGGCTTGTGTGTGAAAGGGTTTGTAAAGCCGCCAGCTTTAGCAAACCATTTTTACAGGAGAAGATATGAACAAGCTGAAAAGATTTAGTGTTTTTGCAGTTTTTGCATTATTTTTGTGTTTCAATACGCAGGGTTTCGCGCAGGAAAACAAAGATGTTAAACTAGCCGAGCCGAGTTACGAAGTTTTATTACAGGTTCTGGTCGGCTCAAACGCGAGCAGCGATAATAACCAGATGCCGTCGTCGTCGCTCGGAAATGTCGTTAAGAAATTAAAAACCACGTTTCCTTTTACCGATTACCGCCTGACGGCGACTTATCTGAACCGCGTCGAAAACGGGGGCGCGGTCGAAAGTCGCGGCGTCATACAGGAAACAAATGCTTCGGCGACGCCGACATTTCAGGATTGGTCGCTGCACGGCGTGAAAAGAGTTTCGGACGCCGGCGGGCAAAATCTGGTTCAGGTCGGGATTTTCCAGTTCGGCACGCGATTTCCGATTCAACTCGGTCAAGCCGTCAACTACGAGCAGACCGGATTGAAAATCAACCGTTTGAATCTGGCGGAAAATTCGCCTACTATCGTCGGAACGCTGAACGCGTCGAAAACCAGCGAATTGATTGTTTTGGTGCTGACCGTTCGCTCTTCTAATTAAACAATAGTGAATGAAAACTTAAAAAATTTTCACAACCGGAAAACTTCAGGAACTTTTCAAGCCGCGCGGCGTGTTAAAAAACGTTGGCGGCTTTTATCTTTACCAATTCTAATATTAGACAAGGCTTGTATTTGTTGTGATGGATGGAGAAACGATTCAAAATCTGTATGCGGAGGTTTGGCAGACCGCCGTGTCATTTGAACTTTTATCCGACCACGCGCTGATTGAAGCGACCAAACAGGGCGACGAAACGGCTTTTGCCGAAATCGTCAGCCGCTATCGCAATCCGATTACGAATTATCTGTACCGGATTTTGAACGATTACGAGGAAGCGGTCGATCTGACGCAGGAAACTTTTGTTCGCGTTTATTTCGCCGCCGACCGTTATCACACGGGCTACGCTTTTTCGACGTATCTTTACCGCATCGCCACCAATCTGGCGATTTCGGAAATGCGTCGCCGGAAACGCCGCAAGCTGCTTTCTTTGACAGGACTTTTTCAGCCGGACGGCGAAAGCGAAACCGATTTCGACCCGGCGGACGAAAATCCTTTGCCGGATGCGAATCTGCTGGAAGACGAGCAGAAACAGGTTATCGCGCGGGCGATTGCGGCGATGCCGGAAAAATACCGGCTGCCGATTGTGCTGCGCGATATCGAAGGAAAATCTTACGAGGAAGTGGCGGAAATTTTAAATCTCGGTCTGGGGACGACCAAATCGCGCATCTCGCGCGCGAGGGGTTTATTAAAAGAAAAATTGAAACATTATTTTTAACCGAAATGAAAAAAGAATTAGAAAATTTGACTGAATCGGACGAAAAAGTTCGCGAGCTTCTCGCCAGCCTCAAACAGGTCGAAGCGCCGCAGGATTTCGAGTTTCGCTTGAAAGCGCGCATCGCCAGGGCAAACCCGAACGCCTACCAAACAAATTATAAAAGACATTTTGCCTACGCTTTGCCCGCTTTTGCGTCCGTGATAGTTTCGACTTTTGTGGTGCTGAACGGAAACTTTTTCGGCGGCGCGGGCGAGGTCAATCCGATTGCGGAAACTCAGGCGCAACAGCCGCCGCCCGCCGTCAATATTACTCAACCGCAAAAATTTACCAACGCATCCATCGCTTCCGACTCAAGCGATAGAAAAGCGGAGGAAAAAATCCTGGTCGCCAATTCCGGCAGTCAAATTGAAAGGAGCGGCAGCAGCGGCGAGCCGTCTTCCATCGCGATTGGCAAAAGAAACGAAAAACCGAAAAACGAAAAGCTCAAAGTTTTAATCAAGGAAAATGACGGTTTTTCGCAAGACAAGACTCAGCTGGGCTCGACGAAAGTCTTTCGACCGAGAGGCTTGAATCCGGACGCCAAGGTCGAACCGCCGAAAGATTTCAACAGCGAAAAATCTTTTTCGGCGCAGGAACTTCTCTCGCCGCTCGGCGTGGAAGTCGTCGGCGAAAACGGCAAATGGAAAGTAAAAAATGTCAGCCCGAACAGCGCGGCGGAGCGCTCCGGCTTAAAGACCGACGACGTCATCGAAACGCTCGACGGGCAAAAGCTTTCCGGCACGCCTCTGCGCGGTAAAAAAATCGAAGTGAAAAAACTCGGCGTGAAACGCGGCGGCGCGCAGATTGAAATAAATTTGCAGACCAATCCGAAGTGATTTAAGGCAGAAGAGTAGAAAGTGACAAGTAATAGGCGATAGGAGAGAAATTTCT
>DASVRL010000041.1:0-16885 GCA_036388635.1 Pyrinomonadaceae bacterium | reverse complement strand
AAATTCCCGACGGCTGCATCGTTTTACTGCAAACCGGCTTCGGGAAATTCTGGGCTGACAAAAAGAATTATCTCGGAACGGACAGGCGCGGCGCGGAAGCGGTCGGCGAGCTTCATTTTCCCGGCTTGCAGCCGGAGGCGGCAGATTGGCTGGCGAAAAATCGCCGAATCAGAGCGGTCGGAATCGACACCGCCAGTATGGACTACGGTCAATCGCAAACGTTCGGAAGTCACGTCGCGCTGGCGAGCCGAGACATTCCGGGATTTGAAAACGTGGCGAATCTCGACCGAGTTCCGACCAAAGGCGCACAGGTTTTCGCCCTGCCGATGAAGATAAAAGGCGGCAGCGGCGCGCCTCTGCGCATCATCGCTTTTCTGCCCGATAAAACGCTCTAAATTGCGTGTGACAAAGGCGCAAATCGTTTTTCTGCTCACAAATGCAGTATTTCCGACGCCGAAATATTTATTTTATATTGACTTGCCCGGCGATTTAACATAAATTTTCCAGCTACAGACAGTTTTTAAGGAGATTTTGCTATGAATACGAAACTCGTAGCCGCTCTGGCGATCGCTTTGGCGCTCGTTTCCGCCTGCCGGACGGCAAACGCGCCGGAAACCAATGCTTCGCTGCCCGCGAACACGACAGTCGTCAACGGCAACGCAGCCGTTAATTCGACGCCCGCAGCAAATACGACCACGAAAACCGTGCCGACCGATTTGAACAAGCTGGCGGAACGCATCGTGACGCAAAGCGCCGGAGTCAAAGAAGGCGAAATCGTCTTTATCAGCGGCAGCGTCCGCGATCTGGAGCTGCTCGAAAATATCGCCACTGAAGTTCGCAAAGCCGGCGGGCAGCCGCTTTTGGAATTAAACAGCGAGCGTATGACGAAACGCTCTTACACCGACGTCCCCGAAAAATACGACGCGCAGGAACCGAAACTCGCTTTGGCGCTGGCGAAGATTATCAACGTGTCGATTAACGTCGATACCGGCGAAACCGAAAATCTGCTGGCTGATATTTCGCGCGCCAGACGAAAAGCCCGCGCCGAAGCAGGCGAGCCGGTGGGCGTCGAATTCACAAAAAATAAAGTTCGCAGCATCAATATCGGAAACGAGCTTTATCCGACCGAGTGGCGAGCCAAACGCTTCGAAATGCCGCTCGACGATTTCGCCAGACTTTTCTGGGAAGGCGTCAACGTCGACTACGCGAGCCTGCAAGCGACCAGCGAAAAAGCCCGCACCGCTCTGACCGGAAAGGAATTGGAAATCACGCATCCGAACGGCACGAACCTGAGATTGAATCTGGACGGCAAACCCGCCTATATCAGCGACGGCATCATCTCGGCGGACGATGTGGAGAAAGGCAATCTCGACGTTTTTCTTCCGGCGGGCGAAGCGGCGATTCTTCCGGCGGCAAATTCCGGCGACGGAAAATTTATTATCGAAAAACAATTCTTCGAAGGAAAAGAGATTCGCAACCTGACGCTCGTCTTCGCGGGCGGAAAACTGACGGAAATGACCGGCGAAGGCGAAGGCTTTGCCGCTCTGAAAGCCGACTACGACACGCGCGGCGCGGGCAAAGAGCTTCTAGGCTACGTCGACATCGGCATCAACCCGAATTACGCGTTAGCGCCCGGCACCAAGCTCGGCAACTGGGTTTCCGCCGGAATGGTCTCGGTCGGCACCGGCGGCAACACCTGGGCGGGCGGCGCCAATACCGTCTCTTACGGTCTCGGCGGGCATCTCGCCGGCGCAACCGTGAAAATCGACGGCAAAACGATTGTCGAAAACGGAGTTCTCAAGCTTTGAACGACTTTATCGCATTCATTAAATAAACAATAAATATAAAGAGCGGAGCAATTGCCGGAGCAGGAATGTAATAATTATTCCGTCGAAATTATTTTGCGGTCAAACCCAGAGATTCTCACGCTCCGTCTCAAATTCCATCCATTTATTTCCGTTCGGATGCCAGAACGCGAGCTTATAAGCGTGCAGACATAAACGCGGAAATTCGCGCCGGCTGTGCCATTCGTCGCCGATAATCGGGTGTCCGATGTGAGCGCAGTGAATCCGCAGCTGATTGGTTCTGCCGGTGACGGGTTCGAGTTCCAGCAAAGCGGAATCGGAAAATCTTTCTTTGACCCAAAAGCGCGTTTCGGCGTGTTTGCCGTCGGCTTTGACGTTCCACAATCTGATTTTTTCAATGCGTCCGATCGGCGCGGAGATTGTTCCCGAATCTTCTTTTACCAAGCCTTCGACCAGCGCGAAATATTTTTTTTCGACTAATTTGCGCCGGAAATGGTCGGATAAAATCCGGTGCGCGCGCGGCGTTTTGGCGACGACCAGCAAGCCGGAAGTTTGGCGGTCGAGGCGATGAATCAAACCGGGACGCACGAACGGTCGCAAGTCGCGTGTCGAGTCTGGTGAGTCAAATTCTTCCTTCTCGCGACGCGCGTTCAAATAATAAGCCAGAGCATTAAGGAGCGTCCCGGTTTTTTGCGCAAACGTCGGATGCATCAACATTCCCGCCGCTTTGTTGACGACGATTATTTCCGCGTCTTCGAACGCGATTTCCAGCGGCAGCGGTTCGGGCTTCATCGCCCGCTCGACGCGCCAGTCCATTTCGATTTCGATAAAATCGTTTTTTCGCAGTTTGTAGCCGCGATTTTCGATGCTGCCGTTGACCAGACATTTTTCGGTTTTTATCAAATCGCGCAGGTACATTTTGCTGACGCCCCTGATTTTGTCGAATAAAAATTCGTCGAGCCGCAGCTTGTGCGAGTTTGCATCGACCTGAAAATGAAGCGTTTCGTCCATCAAGTAGATTTTAGAGGGTTTGCGCGGAAAATGAAATCGCGGCGGGATTTGAGAAATGAGGAATCGACTTTGAACGAAAGTTATCGCCTCCTTCAAGAGTTGTATTTTGCGATTTGCCGAAAAGCGATAACTTTCGCTCAAAGTCATTCTGGAAGTTGAGTAATCAATAAATCCTTTTTTCTCTATTGCAAAAGCAATGCCAGAAACGAATATTCGCGTTTTAGCCAGTGAATATCGGGGTTTTATTATTTTGAAGGTTTTTCGGCTGTTTCGACGTTTCCTACAAATTTGTCGGTTTAAATTCGGAACATAAGGCTTTTACGATTATCTTGTAAAAGAAAGAGTTTATTTTATCGCGCTTTTTATAATTTGATACAATTTTGTAATAGAATTTTATTTGTAATACAATTTTGTAGGAAATGAACGAATCCTTCTTTAAAAACAATCTTATAACATTAGCTAAAATCGGGCAAAAACTTGCGGATTCCGCCGGAATGCGCGACAGCCTCGGCAAAACTCTGGCGACGATTCACGAATCCGCTCTATTCGTCCGAAGCTTTACGGCTTTGTATGAGCCGCAAACCGAAAAGCTTTCTCTTTACGCCGCCGAAGGTTTCAATGTCAACGAATATCGACGCCTGGAAAATCGTCTGAATAAAAGCTTTCCGGGCGGCAGCGAGGCGAACGGCGAAAAACGTATTTTAGTCGAGCGAGCCACGCTTGAAGCTTCTTTCGATTTCGTTTCTCCGCGCGAAGACGAAACGAGTTTTCTCGGCGTTCCGATCGTGCTCGGAAAAAGAAAAGCCGGTTTTCTCGGCGTGGAAATCGTTTACGACCGGAAGAATGATTTTGAAGCTTTATTTAACTTTCTCGCCGTCATCGCCGCGATGATTTCGCAGGCTTTAAAATCGCAAACCGAAATCGCGACGGAAAAGGAGAAGCTGTTCGAGGAAACGTCGCATTTGCAGCAGGAGCTGCGCGAGAAATACGATTTCAATAATCTGATCGGCAATTCCGGTCCGATGCGGCAGATTTACGCGCAGGTCTCGCAGGTGGCGCGCTCGAACGCGACCGTTTTGCTGCGCGGCGAATCGGGAACCGGCAAGGAAATGATTGCCAACGCGATTCATTACAACAGTTTGCGTGCCAAAAAACCGATTATCAAAATCAACTGCGCGGCGCTGCCCGAAACTTTGATCGAAGCCGAGCTTTTCGGCTATGAAAAAGGCGCGTTCACCGGCGCGAACCAGCGAAAAAAAGGACGTTTTGAATTAGCGGACGGCGGCACGCTTTTTCTCGACGAAATTGGCGATTTGCCCTTGCAGACGCAGGTCAAGCTGCTGCGCGTTTTGCAGGAGCGCGAATTCGAGCGGCTCGGCGGCACGGAAACTTTAAAGGTCAACGTGCGTTTGATTACGGCGACCAACAAAAATCTCGAAGCGGAAATCGCGGGCGGAAACTTTCGCGAAGATTTATTTTACCGGCTGAACGTTTTCACGATTTTTCTGCCGCCGCTGCGCGAGCGAAAATCCGATATTCTGCTGCTTTCCGAGCATTTTCTGGAAAAATACGAAAAAATTCACGGCAAGATTGTGAAAAGAATTTCGACGCCCGCGATCGATATGCTGACGGCGTATCATTATCCGGGCAACGTTCGCGAGCTGGAAAACGCCATCGAGCGCGCCGTCGTCGTCGCGGACGGAAACGTGATTCACGGTCATCATCTGCCGCCGACTTTGCAAACCGCCGAGGTTTCCGACACGGTGACGAAAGCGACTCTGGAATCCGCCGTTAACGCGTTCGAGCGCGATTTGATTCAGGACACGCTGAAAACCACCAACGGAAACTGCGCGAAAGCGGCGAATATGCTGAACACGACCGAGCGCATTATCAATTATAAAATCAAAAAATACGGCATCAAGCCGAAACGTTTCCGCGTTTGAGTTGACGAAAAGGATTTTCCGTATAATTGTGAGTTTTGTTATCCGCGATTTTTAAAGCACAATAATCGAGACGTTTTTCCGCCGATGACTCAATTCGCAGACATCAAAATTTTTCTAAAGGATTTGCCCGACGCCGAAAGCGCCGAGCGTTTTTTTCGCCAGCTTTCCGAACAAAAACCTTCCGAGGCAAACAAGATTTTAAAAAATAAAGGCTTGCTGTCGGACGTTTTGACTTTAGCGTCTTTCTCGCCGCTGCTGGCGACGACGATTTTGCAAAATCCGCAATATATCTCGTGGCTGGCGCGGCGGCGTTCCGAAGCGAAAATTCGCGATAAAGAAGAATTGCTTGAATCGCTGGCGCGTTTTTCGCTGACCAATTCGCAAACGGAGCCTCCGGTTTTGCTCGCCCGTTTTCGCCGGCGCGAGCTGATGCGGATTTACCTGCGCGACATTCGCCGGCTGGGAACGATTGCCGAAATTACCGAGGAAATCTCGCATCTGGCAGACGCGACGCTCGAATACGCGCTGCGCCTGGCGCGCCAGGAAATGGACAATCGTTACGGCATTCCGCTGGAATCGGACGAAAAAGGAAAAGCCAAACAAGCGCAGTTTTCCGTCGTCGCGCTCGGAAAGCTCGGCTCTAATGAGCTTAATTATTCGTCAGACATCGACTTGCTTTTTCTTTATTCGTCCGAAGGCTCGACTTCCGGACAAGGCACGCGCGGCGCGGTCACGAACCGCGAATATTTCGTAAAATTATCGGAATTTATCGTCAAGCTCGTCGGCGGGCAAGCTTCCGGCGAAGGCGCGGCGTATCGCGTCGATTTGCGGCTGCGCCCGCACGGGCGCGTCGGCGCGCTGGCGATTTCCGTCCAGGACGCGGTTAATTATTACCGGACTTCGGCGCAAGCCTGGGAGCGGCAGACGATGATTCGCTCGCGCTCGGCGGCGGGCGACGCGGAAATCTTCAAAAGTTTTTTTGCGAGCATCGAAACCAGCGTTTTTTCAAAAGACGAAACGATTGAAAACGCGCTGAGAAACGTTCGCCTCTCGAAAGAAAAAATCAATCTCGAAAAACTTTCCGGCGGAGGCTTTAACGTCAAGCTCGGCAAAGGCGGCATCCGCGAAATCGAATTTATCGCGCAGGCTTTGCAGCTCGCCTACGGCGGGCGCGACGAGTGGCTGCGCGCGCCGCACACGCTGATCAGCCTTTCGCGCCTGGCTGACCGTAAACTGCTGTCGGAAACGGAGTTGACCGAGCTTGCCGACGCTTACGATTTTCTGCGCCGGCTCGAACATCGCCTGCAAATGGAACATGGTCTGCAAACGCATCTCGTGCCGGAAGACGCGGGAAAACGCCGAATAATCGCCAAACGAATGAATTGCCCGTCGCCGGAAAGTTTCAATGCGGAATTGAACAAACACGCGGAAAACGTCAACCGGATTTTCGCGCGCGTGTTCAACGAAATCGGCGACGCCGGTAGTGTTACGGCGGCAGTTCTTGCGCCCGTCCAGGGCGCTCGCCGAGACGCTAATCATCACAAAGAAAATTCAAATTTGATTTTCAATGAAAGCGTTCGCGCCTGGCGCTCAAACGGGCAGGCAGAAGATCTGCCGCTACAAATTATCTCCGCGTTGGAAAAATCCGATTCGCCGTTTGATTTAACCGGCGAAAAACTCGCGGCTTTAAAAAAATTCTGCCGGATTTCGCCGTATTTTACCGAGATGATTGCGGCGAATCCGAAGCTAATCGAATCCTTGCCGCTTGAAACGGAAGATTTCAGAGCGTTTAATTACGCCGAAAATCTGCACGCGGCAATTTCGCGGCAGGCAAATTTTCACGACGAGCTTGCCGCTCTGCGAATCGAATGGACAAAGAATTTTCTGCAAATCGCCGCTTTCGACGCGTTTGAAAAAATCGATTTGGCGGAGGCGAAACGCCTGCAAACCGAGCTTGCCGAAGCCAGTCTGAGCGTCGCTTTCGAAATTACCGGACGCGAAGTTTGCCGCCGTTTTGGTTTTTCCGGCAACCCGGATTTTGCCGTTCTCGCGCTCGGAAAGCTGGGCGGACGCGGGATGGATTACGGCTCGGATTTGGATTTGGTCTTGATTTACGACGATAAAAATCCGGAACAAAATTCAAACGTTTTCTCGACTTCGCCGCTGCTCGACTCGCCGACTCGCTTCTACGCCCGCGCCGCGGAGATTTTCGTGACGACGCTTTCGAGTTTTATGCGCGAAGGGCATCTCTACCGCGTCGATTTGCGCCTGCGTCCCGACGGCAAAAACGGCGTGACGGTTTTGGGTGAAAATGCGTTTTTCAATTATCTGGAAACGCGCGCGGCGATTTGGGAATGGCTCGCCTATGTAAAGCTGCGCGCGGTCGGCGGCAGGATGGATTTGGCTCTGGAAATCGAAAATCGAGCCCGCCGGATTATTCATCAAAGCGCGATAAAAGCCGACCGAAACGATTTAAAAACGGAAACGGCGCACATTCGCGAAAGACTGGAAAAGGAAAAAACGCGCCGCGCGCAAGACTTTAATATTAAATTCGGCGCGGGCGGAATGCTCGACGTTTATTTTGCGATGCGCTTTCTGCAGCTGCGCGACGAGGTTCCGGACGACGCCGAAAATCGCTCGACGCGCGCGATGCTCCGCAAGCTTTACGAAAACGGCTCGCTTGCTGAAAATGATTTTCACGCTTTCGACGGCGGTTATGATTTTTTAAGCTGTCTCGACCACAATCTGCGTTTGACGGTCGGGCGCACGAATCGACTGCCGATGGCAAATCCGGCGGCGATGCAGACCATCGTCGAGAGAATGAATCTCAACTCGACAAGCGATTTGCTGGAAAATTTAACTTTTCATCGCCTCGAAATCCGCAACGCTTTTGAAAATCTTCTCAAATGAAATGTGACGGTTGAAAAAGTGTCACAACCGCCCGAACGCGCAGCGTTTTTCCGAGTAAGCTCTCAATCTGAGGGATTATGAAAAAACCGCTTTGTTTTTAATCGTCGTGTTTCTATCAAATTTTTTGGTAAGCGGCGTTACCGCAGCTCTCGAAAAATGTTTATTCCGACCTTTGAAACCAAATCCGGCGTCCGCATCAAAGGCGTCGGAGAAGACAAATAAAGATTTATGAAAAGCATCTCCACCATATTGTTTTTATTAATTTTTGCCTCGACGATTTTCGCCCAGAGCGAGACACTCACCAACACGGAAATCGTCGAAATGACGCGCGCCGGATTAGGCAAACAGATTATTCTGCAAAAAATCGCCAGCGCCGACGCGAACTTCGATATTTCGAGCAAAGCTCTGATCGAATTAAAAAAAGCCGGCGTCGACGATGAAGTGATTCAAGGCTTGATGGAGAAAAATCGCGCCACGCCCGTCAACCTGACGGGCGGGCAAACGCAAACTTTTTCGGAAAGCCAGACATCGCCGGGCGTTGAAAATAAAGCTTTTTTAATTGAAAATAAAGCCGTCACGCCCGCCGAAGCGCTGCGCACGGCGAAAACGATTGCGCTCGTCAAATCTTCGCTGCAACCGTCGCGGCAGGCTCTGGAAAAGGAGTTGATGAAGCGCGCAGACTGGAAAAAGCTGGATTTGACGCTCGTGCGCTACAAGGAATCAGCCGATTTATACGTCGAAATCGGTTACGTTTCGCTTTCGTGGATAACGCATAGATACGTTTTTCGCGTTTACGACCGCCGCAGCGGCGCGGTCATCGCGGCGGGCGAAACCACCTCGTGGGGCAGCCTGGCGAGCAACCTGGCGCGGGAAATTTCCAAAAAGCTCAAATCGATTTAGACGGCGCGAATTAAAGGCGAATTATGAAAAAATTTATCCTGTTTTCGCTTCTCTTTCTCGCGCCGGTTTCATCGGTTTTTATCCAGATATCGCCGAACCGTTACGAAGAGGTTTCGCAGGTTTACTTACCTTTTTTTTCTTCTTCCTTAACTTCCTTGACATCTAAACCGTGTGTTTTCATATCGGCAACTATCGCCCTGTAATTACCTCCGTCGAGTTTCAGAACCGCGAATTCTTTTTCGCCCTGAACCGTGAGCCAGTGGTTTTTCTTTTTGATGAAAAGAAACGGCAGAGCAAAGATGAAGCCGACCAAAAGAGCCGTGGCGATGGCTCCGCCGCCGGAAAGCATCGGTTTTTTAGAAAAGGAATAATCAGCCGCTTTTACATCTTTAAAGGCAAAGCTTTTCTCGTGCGATTTAAATTTCGGTTTCTCGATAATGATTTGAAAGGAATCTTCGTTCACGCGCAAAACCGCGTCGGTTTCTTTCGACTCTTTTCCGTCCTGAACGACTAGTTCCACGTCATAATCAGTGGCTAAAACAAAAGGAGTCGTGGCTAATATAAACGCAAGGGTGATAAATCCCGTGATAAGTTTTTTCATATTTTTTTTGTATTTCCTTTAAGTATTGAGTGGTGCTAGAAAGTGAAAAGATTTTATAGGCGTTCGATAGAATTTGCAACTGAAAACCAAGATAAATTTCAAATTAGATTTTAAAGTCGATACTTTAATCAGCAACGAAAAAACGCTTTTCCGTAAATTAAAAAAAGCACCGCTTCAGCCAAGCGATGCTTTTTTGTTTTATAAACGCCGAACGTTTAAAGGCAGTCCGGCTTGGCAAATCCATTAAGGGACGCTCGATGACGAAATCGGAACATCGTTCGCCTGACCGAATTGCGCCCCCGCAAATCCCGCCGTGCTTTGCTGCAAATACCACGTTCCGTTACGGAAAACCGCCAAATCCGTTTTGCCGTCGCCGTCATAATCGGCGGGCGCGGGCATATCGGTGTCGATGCCGAACCGTATCGCCGTAAAGCCCTGCGAGCTTCTTAACAAATACCACGTACCGTCGCGATAAACGGCGTAATCGGCTTTCCGGTCGCCGTCGTAATCGCCGGCAACCGCTTTATCGGACGAGATGCCGAACTGCGCGGCGGTAAAACCATCCCGGCTGCGCAAAACATACCAGACACCGTCAGCCGGGCGATAAACCGCCGCATCGGTTTTGCCGTCGCCGTCATAATCAGCCGCCACCGGTTTGTCGCCGTTTTGTCCAAACCGGACGGCGGTAAAACCATTCGTGCTCTGCTGCAAATACCACGTGCCGTCGG
The DNA here is from genome assembly GCA_036388635.1 of Pyrinomonadaceae bacterium. Classification (GTDB taxonomy): domain Bacteria; phylum Acidobacteriota; class Blastocatellia; order Pyrinomonadales; family Pyrinomonadaceae; genus JALZHR01. Next base: position 6,987 of record DASVRL010000041.1, on the reverse strand, counting down.
ACGGGCGAAACACGGCAAAATCGGCTCGCCCGTCGCCGTCGAAATCTCCGGTTTGCGGAATGTCGCCGCTTTGACCAAACTGAAATCCGGTAAAGCCGGCGCTCGAACGCAGCAGATACCACGTGCCGCCGCGATAAACGCCGAAATCGGTTTTGCCGTCGCCGTCATAGTCGGCGGGCACGAGCTTATCCGTCGAAATGCCGAATTGTACTGCCGTAAATCCGGCTTGGCTTTGTTGCAGGTACCATGTGCCCTGACGGAAAACGCCGATGTCGCTCTTGCCGTCGCCGTCAAAATCAAATGTTGTGCGGCTCGGCTGGGCGGTCTCGACATTATAAATGCCGCCCGTGTTTGTGTATAAAGCTAACGGGTCGAGCACGCCGCCCCAGATTATCATTTGCGAGCCGGTCCAGACCGCCGTGTGCGCGTCGCGCTGGTCTGGCGCTTTGAGAAGCGTCGTCGGACGCCAAACGCCGGTTGCCGGATTATAACGGCTGCCCGTATTGGTCGATTGAAACGGAAAAGTGTTGTTTACGATGCCGCCCCAGACAATCATCTCCGTTCCCGTCCAGATTGCCGTGTGGATCCAGCGCGGGCTGGGCGCGCCCGTTAAACTCGTCGGCGTCCAAGCGTCGGCGGCGGGATTATAACGCCCGCCGGAATTGAATACATCAGTATCCGTGTGCCCGCCCCAGACAATCATTTCCTGTCCAGTCCAGACGGCTGTGTGAGCGGTTCTCGGAGTCGGAACATTGACTAATGAGGTCGGCGTCCAGGTATTGGTTGACGGATTATAACGCCCGCCCGTGTTAAAGTGTTCGGTGCCCTGTACACCCTTTACATCGTTGCCGCCCCAGACAATCATCTCTGTTCCGGTCCAGACGGCGGTGGGAAATATTCTGCCGGTCGGCGCGTTGGTCGTGGTTATCGCCGTCCATGTATCATTTGCCGGATTGTAACGCGAGCCGGTTCTTGTCGGAACAAAGTTACCGCCCAAGCCGCTCCAGACAATCATCTCCGTTCCCGTCCAGACCGCCGAATGTAAAAATCTGCTCGTCGGCGCGCCGGTAATGGTGGTCGGCGTCCAGGTGTTTGTCGTCGGATTAAAGCGCGCGCCGGTTCGCGACACTCCCTGACTTACCACATCGCCGCCCCACACAATCATTTCCGTTCCGGTCCAAACGAGAGAAAAATCAGACCTCGGGTCAGGCGCGCCGGGCGCAAACGTGCTCGTCCAGCGATTTACGGTCGGATTGAAACGATAGACGTCTGTGTCGAATGTGGAGGCATCGACGCCCCAGACGAGCATTTCCGTGCCCGTCCAGACGGCTTGATGCGGCTGGCGCGGCGTCCTCGTAATCGGCTCGTAACGCGCTTCCCGCCAGACATCTGTGGCAGGATTGTAGCGAACGATGTTCGTCACGCTGTTGTCGCAGTTGGTGCTGCGACAGCCGCCCGTGATAATCATTTCCGTTCCCGTCCAGACCGCCGAATGACGGCTTCGACCGTTGCCGACAGCCTGCGCGGTCAGCGTCCAGGTATCGGTCGCCGGTTTATAACGCCCGCCGTCCTCGCGGTGTGCCGAACATTGAACAAGGCTGCACCCGCCAAAGATAATCATCTCCGTGCCCGTCCAGACGGCTGTGTGAAAACGGCGGGCAACTAACGGCGAAGACGACGTCGGAGCCCAGCTGTCCGTCGCCGGATTGTAACGCCCGCCCGTATTTACTATGACGCCGTCCGCGCCTCCGCCCCAGACAATCATTTCCGTCCCTGTCCAGACGGCGGTATGCGAAAAACGCGGGCTCGGCGCGTTCGTCGTCGAAGTCGGCGTCCAAGTGTCGGTCGAAGGATTGTAACGCCCGCCCGTATTGGTCGCGCCGACGTTGCTGATTGTGCCGCCCCAGACAATCATCTCCGTTCCCGTCCAGACGGCGGTTGGTCTTAAGCGCCCGACAGGCGCGTTTGCCTGACTCATCGGTGTCCAGGTGTCGTTTGCCGGATTATAGCGCCCGCCGGAATTGAGATTAACTCCTAGTGGAGTCCATCCGCCCCAGACAACCATTTCCGTTCCCGTCCAGACTGCGACGTGAGCATCGCGGATTTCAGGCGCGTTGGTCGTCGAGCCTTGCGTCCACGCGTCGGTCGTCGGATTGTATCTCCAAGCCGCGCGAAAGGCGTCGGAGTTTCCGTTATGACCGCCCCAGATAATCATCTCCTGCCCTGACCAGACGGCTGTATGAGTCGTTCGCTGCGGCGGAGCGTTCGTCCGCGAAACCTGAAAAGTCATGTCGAGCGCCGGATTGTAGCGCGTGCCCGCTCTCGTATCTCCCGTTATTCCGCCCTTCCAAAAGATGACTTCGACGCCCGTCCAGACGGATGCCGCGTCGGCTCCGCCGCTCGGCGTCGTGACCATCGGCTCCCAGGTATCGTCCGCCGCCGGAGCGATTGACGGCAATTCAAACGGTTGCGCTAAAGCGTTTATTTCCGTGCCGAATTCGCTTTTGCGCGTCAGCCACCAGCTATCAAAAGCCGCTTCGTCGCGCGGGTATTCGGATTCGGCGCTCGCCTCTTTCCCGCTTTCCGGCTGAAAGCGTTTATCAGCAAAATACAAATCTTTTAAAAATATCTCGGTCAATGCCGGACGCGCCAGAATTTCGGCGATGAGAAAAGAATCGTCGTCGAGCGCGGCGAAAAGTTCCTTCAGCATTTCCGGATTTCTCGTCTGACGCGCCATTCGCTCGACTTCGGCGCGGAGCTGCTCGGACGTTACCGGACGATTAAAAATCGTTTCGAGCGCGTTCGATTTTTGCAGATTGTCCTCGATTCTGGCGCGGATAGCGGCGAGCGGCAAAATTTCTTCGAGCGGCGGTTTCGGCTGTGGATTATTCCAGACGCGATGCCGCCAGTAAACCGCTTCGATTTTTTGTTGATAAGCGGCGCGTTGTTCGAGAGATAACGCGCCGAACGAATTATTCGATTGATTTCCGGCAAAAGTAGTAAACCAAATTCCGGTCGCTAAAAAGACGACCGAGAAAACGAAAGTGACGGCGGCAAATAATCTTTTCATCTGGCAATATTCTCCTCGAAGCGGCTCGGTGATAAATTTTTCAAAAGCCGGTTTTGTTGTTTGTGTGCCCGCCCTAACCCGATTCTCATCGGCTTAGCCGCGCGCATCGCCCGAAACTTCCTGCGTGTTCATCGGGCAGAAATAAATGCCGGATTCTGATGGGAGATGGAGCCAATCGGCGCGTTCATCCTTTTCCGGTATTTCCAAAATCATCGTGTCGGCTTTCCTTGAAAGGAAAGCCGACGAAAAGTCTGCTTAAAAGCGATCTGGAATCGGTATGTCGCCTTCCGAACCGAATTGAGCGCTGGTGAATCCCGCCGCGCTTTGCCGTAAATACCACGTTCCATTACGGAAAACCGCCACGTCCGTCTTACCGTCGCCGTCATAATCGGCTGGCGTCGGGATGTCGGAAGCAACGCCGAATTGAACTGCTGCAAACCCTTGCGAGCTTTGCTGCAAATACCAGGTGCCGTTTGACGGGCGGAAAACGGCGAAGTCCGCTTTCCCGTCGCCGTCGTAATCTCCGACTGTCGGCGTATCGGTTGAAACGCCGAACTGCACGGCTCGAAAACCGTCGCGGCTTTGCAAAACGTACCACGTATCGCCGCGATAAACGGCAACATCAAATTTGCCGTCACCGTCGTAATCTGCCGAAACGGGTCGGTCGCCCGTTTGCCCGAATTGAATGCCTGAAAATCCAGCCGCGCTTTGCTGTAAATACCAGATGCCGTTTGACGGGCGGAAAACGGCGAAGTCCGCTTTCCCGTCGCCGTCGTAATCTCCGGCTTGCGGAATATCGTCCGAGACGCCGAACTGCACGGCTCGAAACTGATTATTCGAGCTTTGCAGAATATACCAATTGCCGCCGCGATAAACGGCGATGTCCGTGCGCCCGTCGCCGTCGTAATCGGCGGGCGCGATTTTGTCGGTTCCTAAACCGAACTGCGCCGCCGAGAAACCAGCCTGACTTTGCTGGATATACCAGTTTCCATTGCGGAAGACGGAAATGTCCGCCCGCCCGTCGCCGTCAAAATCGGCGATTTTGTTTCTCAAAGGCGCCAGCTCGCCGTTGATTTTCATCACAAAAATGTCGTCCGGATGTTCGCAAAACTGCCCGCAGTTCCAGGTCGTGTCAAACGCGCCGGGCGTTATCAATTGAAAATCGCCCGATGTCGTGCCCGTGATGTACGCCGCGCCCGTCGTATCGACCGCAACGTTGTAAGCCTCATCGTAACGCGGTCCGCCGAGATAGGAAGAATAGACGAGCGCCGAGCCCGCCGGATTAAATTTTGTGACGAAAGCTTCCGGCTGGAAGCTGCTCGGAGCGGATTGGAGCGGATTCGCCAGCGGAAAATTGTTACAGGTGGTTAAGCCGACCACATAAGCGTTTCCCAAACGGTCGACATCAATATCGCGCGCTCTTTCCTCGGCGCAGCTTGTGCCTTCGCCGCCGAGCAAAGTCGAATAGACGAGCCCCGAGCCCGCCGGATTCAGCTTCGTCACATAGGCTTCGACCGAGCCGAACATTTTAAATGCGCCGGGCGTCGTCGGAAATCCTTCGTCGGGAAATCCCGCAAATCTTCCGTCCGTTTGACCCGCCGCATAGGCGTTTCCGGCGTCGTCAACCGCGATTGCCCAGCCGCGTTCGCTTCCCCTGCCGCCGAGATACGTCGAATAAGCGAACGCGCCGCCGGCGGGCGGAATTTTTGTCACAAAGCTGTCGGGATTGCAGAAAGGCGGCTCGGGGCAGGCAAAAGTTCGGTCGAAAGCGCCGGGCGTGGTCGGAAAATTGAACGAACGCGTATTGCCGGTCACATAAGCATTTCCCGCCGCGTCAGCGTCAACGCCCCAGATTTCCTCGGTGCCGGTGCCGAGGTAAGTCGAGTACACCAGAGCCGAACCGGCGGCGTTCAGCTTGGCGACGAAACCGCCTCCGCCTTGAGCTGGCGGCTGCGGCTGCGGCGCGTTCAAAATCGGAAAATCACAGCTCGTAAAACAGCCCGCCGAACCGACGACGATCGCGTTTCCCTGCGAATCAATCGCAATTTCTCGCGCCGAGTCGGTTCCCGAACTGCCGAAACGCGCGGCGTAGATTCGCTGATTTCCCTGCGGGTTGAGTTTGGTGATCCCGATTCCGCCTCTGCCTAAATCGAGCGCGCCGGGCGTCGTGGTAAATAGCTCGGGATGCGGGTAGCCGGTCGTATAGGCATTGCCCGCCGCGTCGACCGCGATGCCTTCGCCCGCGCCGCCGAGATACGTCGAATAAACTAAGGCGCTGCCCGTCGGATTAAATTTGGCGACAAACGGCGTCAGGTTGTCGGAGTTGATCGTCGGGCGAACCGAGCCGGGCGTGGTCGGAAAAGTCGGCGGTATGGCGTAGCCCGTCACGTATGAATTCCCCGCCGCATCGACCGCGATTCCGTGACTGATTTCGTATTCGCTGCTTCCCAGATAAGTCGCGTAGGCAAGCACCGGGTCGATGACGAGATTTTGCGAAACGTCGTATTCGCCAATCTCAAAACCGACTTGGGTTTCATTTTTCAAAACGTATTTTCCGGCAATTTCCGTCCGCTCGCCGTTTATTTCCTGATACACGAACGGTTTGTGCTGCGTGACCAAACCGCCATCAAGCTGTAGCAGCAAATCGCCTTGCGCGCCGATTTCAAGTTTTTTCGCGCCTTCGAATTTAAGCGCGATTTGCTTCGGATTAGCCCTCGGCGCCACGACGAAATCATATTCCAACTGCCGCCCGTTGCCGTAATAAACCAAATCGACGCCGCGATAAATTTCCGAATAACGGACTTTCGCAAAAGTCGGCACGTCTCGCAGCCATTTTCCGGAGTCGTCGCCGAGCAGATAATTGCTCTTGCCGATTTGTTCGTCCTGCCCTTCAATTCGAGACGGAGGATTGCTGTCGACGGTCGTGATTTGCAAAACGTCGTTATCAATTTCGCCGGACGCTTCTTTGCCGCGCGCGCCGGATTTAATATCGGAAGCCTCCGTCGGGCGTGCCCGCCGCAGAGACATGACCGCCGCCGATTCGGTCAGAAACAGCGTGTAGCCCGGCGCGCGCGACAAATATTTAACGCGCTCGTCCGTCTGCCCTCGATTTTCTTCGAAAATAAGCGGCAATTTACCAAAATTTTCTTTGACGGATTGAGCGGCAAAATCATTCTTAATCGTTGATGCTTCTATGTCCTGTTTGAAATTATCATTTCCGCCCGTGCTTTTATTCGGCGAGCGGAAAATACTCGTCATCAAAACCATCATCGCGCCGAAGACCAAAACGGCTGATAAATATCGCTTCATAATACACCCTCCCTGTAGTTTCCCTTGTTCAAAAAAAGGTTTCGACTTTTATCAATCGAAACCTTTTAAATAATTACTGAATAAACGCGTTCGGCGTCGGAACGTCTCCGGCGATGCCGAATTGCTGCACGAAAAGACCTTGCGTCGAGCGCAAAATATACCAATTTCCTTCGCTCGGTCGAAAAACCCCGACATCCGTTTTACCGTCGCCGTCATAATCGGCGGGCACGGGCTTGTCGGAAGCAACGCCGAACTGCACTGCCGTAAATCCGCTCTGGCTTCTTTGCAGATACCAGACGCCTTCACGATAAACGGCGAAATCCGCTTTCCCGTCGCCGTCGTAATCGCCGACCGCCGGTTTGTCCGCCGCGATTCCGAATTGGACGGCGCGGAAACCGTCGCGGCTTTGCAGCACATACCAGACGCCGGCGCGATAAACCGCCGCATCGGTTTTGCCGTCGCCGTCGTAATCGGCGGCGACCGGCTTATCGCCGGTTTGTCCGAACTGAATGCCCGCAAAACCGGCAGCGCTCTGCTGTAAATACCAGGTTCCCTCTGAAGGGCGGAAAACGGCAAAGTCAGCCTTGCCGTCGCCGTCGAAATCCCCG
>DASVRL010000040.1:0-6041 GCA_036388635.1 Pyrinomonadaceae bacterium | reverse complement strand
GAATGCCGATGGGACACGCCTTTCCGCGCACGCCGCAGCCGATTCGCCCGAAAACCAAACTGCGATTTTTGCTGATATATTCAGACCCGAAAGAAAATCTTCCGGGCGCGCGGCAGGAAGTAGGAATTATTGAAAAGAGCTTGAATGATAAGTGGCACGATTATATCGAAGTCGAGACCATTCAAAGAAAGGACGCCTCGGGTCGAAAATTAAACGAGATTTTACGGAAAGGTTCATTTGATGTCATTCATTACGCCGGTCACGCCTATTTCGACCGCAATGACGCCGACTTGAGCGGATTGCTGCTGCACGACGACGAACATTTTTTAGCGCAGAAAATCAGACGCTTAACCGAAGGCAGACCGTTGGTTTTTCTAAACGCTTGTGAATCGGCTCAAACTGCTAATGAAAAAAAACTCGACCCCGAGCATCTGTATCTACAAAAACCGGCGGAAGGTCTGGCGTCGGCTTTTATCTATGGCGGCGCGCTCGGTTGTATCGGCTCGCTCTGGTCTATCTACGACGCGCCGGCGGCATATTTCGCGGTTAGTTTTTATAACTACGTGCTGATGGGACATATGATCGGCGAAGCGATGCGGCTGGCGCGCCGCGAGATAAAGGAAAAATATCCGAACCAAATCACCTGGGCAGCCTTTGTTCTGTACGGCGACCCGACTTTTCGGCTTTAAAGCAATTGCGTTTCGCCGTAATACGCCGCAAAAGTTAGATTTTTTTACCTTCGTAAAAAAGTTGCGAGCCGCGGCGAAACATCAACCGGCATTATCAAGGGGGAAGTAATATTTCAAAACTAAATAGGAGACTATCGACGATGAACAATCAAGAAACTGAAAACCCACAAAACACAACTGAAAATCCTACGGAATCGGTTGATACCCAGACAACCGGCAGTGATTCGGCAGCCGGTCAGGAAAAAATACACGCCTGTGTCGATGTGCGCCTGCCGTTAAGTAAGCTGCAGGAAGCGATGCGCGTCGCGCATCAGGAAAATCCGAAAAATCCCGATCCCGATTCGGAAGACGATTTGTCAAAAGCCGCGGTCGAGACCGCCAAAAAATGGAAGCCGGGACGCACGCTCCGGGTGCGTTTTCTCGGCGGTCATCCGGCGGTTAAACAGAAAGTCGTTCAATACGCCAAACAATGGGAGCAGCATTGCAGCATAAGATTCGATTTTAACGATGCTCCCGATGCCGAAATCCGCGTGGCGTTTCTCGCCGGTGAAGGGTCTTGGTCTTATCTGGGAACGGATAATCTCTCGATTCCCCAGAACGAACCGACAATGAACTTCGGATGGTTAACGCCGGACAGCGATGAAAGCGAGTATGAAAGAGTTGTGGTACACGAGTTCGGACACGCCCTCGGATTAATCCACGAACATCAAAATCCGGGCGGGAACATTCCCTGGAATAAACCGGTGGTCTACAACTATTATCAGGGTCCGCCGAACAATTGGACTAAAGCTGATGTCGATAATAATCTGTTCAAGCGCTACGAAAAGAAAAAAACGCAGTATAGCACTTTCGATAGTAGCTCGATTATGCTCTATCCGATTCCCGCTCAATTCGTAACCGACCCGAAGTTCGCCGTCGGGTCGAACACACAACTTTCGGATACGGATAAATCTTTTATCGGAAGCATTTACCCGTAAACTATGGCTGCCGCAAAGCCGGTTTGTTGCTGCCCGGAATTCGAAAGCAAGTTTCCGGACCGGCTTTGCCCTAATTTTATTAATATACTTCTGGCTATCTGGAAAAGGCGTTTGTTTAGCCGCGCAATCCGTGCTTTCCGGCTTTTTTAGTGTCGATTCACATAAATTATATTTTTTGTCGAATGGAGAAATTATGTCCGGTTCAATATATGCTCTGTTAATTGCCTGCGATTTTTATTTCCCGAATATAACCGAAGACGAGACGATGTTTAAAAGCCTGAAAGGCTGTGTCCGCGATATTACGCGCATCGAAGAAGAGCTGTTAAAAGGAAGATTGAATGTTCCGCCGGGCAATATTCTCAAACTCAAGTCCAGCAACACCGGAGCAGGCTCGCCGCCGGAACCGGCGTCGGAACTGCCGACTTATGAAAATATCATCGCGAAGTTTGATGAGCTGATTAATCTGGCAAAAGCCGGAGACCAGGTTTACATTCATTACAGCGGGCATGGCGGGCGCGCTTCGACAAATTTTAAGGAGCTGAAAGGCTTTGACGGAATCGATGAAACGCTCGTCCCGATAAACATCGAGGATCTTTCGACCCGTTATGTGCGCGACATCGAACTGGCGAGACTTTTCAAACAGATGGTTGATAAAGGATTGTTCCTCACCGTCGTGGTAGACAGTTGTCATTCGGGCGGGATGACGCGCGGCGGCAACAGAAACGACACGATGGTGCGCGGCGTGGGCGCAGTGGATAAAAGATGCCGCCCGCTCGATAGCCTGGTCGCCGGTCGCGATGAATTGATAAAAACCTGGCAGCAAATGGAAGCCTCCTCGACAACGCGCGGCTTACAAAACGATTCTTCGGGATGGCTGCCAGACCCGAAAGGCTATGTTTTACTGGCGGCTTGCCGCCAGGACGAACTGGCTACCGAATACAAGTTTAACGGCATCGACCGGTGCGGCGCTCTGACATATTGGCTTTTAGATGTGCTCAAGCAAACCGGCAGCAATGTTGCGTGGAAACAAATCTACGACCGTATTTTTGCCAAAATAACGACTCAGTTTGCTCAAACGCCGCAGCTTCAGGGCGAAGTCTCCCGGTTGCTTTTCGGCTTCGACGATCTACCGCAATCCTATGCTATTACGGTTTTGCAGTATGAATCGGCGCGAAATCGGTTGCAGCTGAATACCGGCGAAGCGCTCGGAATTGCCGAGGGCGCGTGTTTTGCCGTTTATCCGGCGGGAACAACCGATTTTACTCAAACCGATGAGCGGCTGGCAGTAGTTGAAATCGACGAACTCGGAGATACGAATTCCTGGGCTAAAATTATCCAGGAATCGAATCAGGCACAATTTCAGGGAGGAGAACAAGCTGTTTTGATTGATACCGGCGTGGTTGCCACGCGCGGTCAGGTGCATTTGATTGAAGAGCCGCCGCCGCCGCCCACCGCTGACAGAGAACAGGCTTTAACCGCTGTAAATACCGCGATCGCCTCTGCGGGAAGAGGTTTTTTGAAGACAGCGGCGGCAGCCGACGCCAGCAACTATCAAATCGGAATTAATGAAGACCGCACTTTTACGATTTTAGACCCTTTAGGAAAACCGTTTCCGAATTTACGCCCGGCAATCAGCATCGATGAACAAAACGCCGCCGAGAAAGTTGTCGAAAGACTCGTTCACCTGACCCGGTATCACACTATCCAATATCTTAAAAGTCCGGAAACTTTGTCGCCGCTCGCCGGAAAAGTGACGATGGAGATTTTCGCAGCTCCGGCAGACGCCAAAAGCGATCAAGCGCCGCTTAATCCGCAGCCCTTATCCATAATCGACGGTATGCCGACCGTTGGAGTCGGCGAAAGAATTTACTTAAATATCAGGAACGATTGGGATAAGACGCTTAATATCGCCGTTCTGCTGCTCGATTCGGACTGGAGCATCAATCAGGTTCTGCCGCCGAAAAATCTGGGGCAGACCATCACGCTCGAACCCGGTCAGCACAGAGCCATCTGGAAAGCCCCGCGCGCCTTTCTGCCGCCCGGCTATCAGGAAGGATTTAATACCTTTAAAGTTTTTGCGGCGACAACTGATGCCAGTTTTAGATTTCTGGAACTTCCCGCGCTCGATAATCCGTTTCGCAGTATGATTACGCGCGCGCCGCTGAATCCGCTCGAGCAGCTATTGGCGGATTATAATGCAGACCAGCCCGTCAAACGCGGAATGGAGTTTGACGCCGAAGTCAGTAAAGAATGGACAGTATTGGAATTGACTTTAAAATTAATTCGCCGCTAATGACTAACTGCAACAGAGTTGATATTTATTCCAGAGTATTCTAAACACCTGGCGCCGGTGCTTTGCCCGAAAATTGAGAAAATGGAGAAAAATCAGGGTCGCTAATTGTAAATTGTAAATTAGTAATTATAAATCGTCTGCCCCGAAAATCGAAAAATCTTATTTGCACAAAAAGCCGACCGCCGGCTGAAAACGAGAGGTTTGCCATAAGTTCTGCAAACATTCCCGGATTAACTTTTACAAATTCAATTTGTCATAATAATCGTCGGAAAAATCTTCGGAGCGAGCAAAATCATATTTCGCCCTTTCATCTCTACCCAAAAGATAATTTGCAAATCCGGTGTAATAATATTCTTCCTTAGTCATGGGAGAGGGAAAAAACTTTCCATCAAGCACTTTTTCGCAAATCGAATGAATTTCTTTTTTGTATTTTTCGTCGTCAAAAGCCTTAAGAGTCAGAGCATAACAAATAAAGAATTTTCTCGACCAGTAATCCCGATTGGCGGGAGAAGGATTACAAAGCACGTCTTTATATATTTTCAAGCCTTTCTCGATCTCATCGATTCTAAAATAAGCGCCGGTCAGGTAATAATAAAGCGCGGCGATGTTTGATTTATCGGCAGTTTCTAATTTATCGGCGATATATGATTCCAATATTTTGACGGCTTCCGAATCTTTTCCGAGTTCTCCTAAGGCGAGCGAGTAATAAATGGCGGCAGTTTCGTCCAGGTTATCCAATCCCAGCTCCTGAAATGCTTGTTCGGCAACCTCGTAATTACCCGTTTTGTAATAAAACATTCCTTTTATTGTAAAAAAGTTCCGGCGCTCGGCGGGCGAAAGCTCCGACCGGTCATATTTATTCAAGACCGTCTCGAAATCATATTTATTCAAGAGCGCTTCATCCAAGCGCTCTGTCTCAGACTGAAGAATAGCACCCAGTAAATTAATTTTAATGTCGTCGAGGTCGGTCTCGCGCCGCTCCGCATCGCGGCGCGCCCCGAAGGCGAGCGCCTGCTCAAAAGCTTCTATCGCTTCATCGAATCGGTGCATTGAGGCGCGCGCGTGTCCGAGCCCGGCGTAACCGAGCCAGTTTAACGAGTTGTTTGAAAGGGTGGTCGTCGCTTCCAGATATGTTTTTTCGGCATTTTCATATTGTTTAAGGTTAAACTCGCACCCGGCTTTGATAATAATCGGATGGTAGATTTGCGCTTCCGGGTCTATCTTTTTTAACTTTCCGAGAAACCATAAAATACCGAGTTTTACTTGTTCCCACTGCCCGAGCGCGGCTTGTTTCGCGCATTCGTTTAGCAGATTCATTAATTCTTTAAACTGACCTGCCGGCAGAGGCGTGTTTTTTTCTTTATTTGATAATTGAATTTTTTCTAACTCTTTGGCGGATTTTCGAATTAAGAAAACGGTATCGGTGAGTATTGGGGAAGGCATATACTTTTTTGATAACCAATTGCAGATTGCATCAATCGAGCGCTCAAATTTTTCTTCGTCAAGTAAATCGAGCTTGATATGTTTAAGCTCTTTTAATTTCGAATACGCGCCTGTCCAGCTTTCCTCCGGCGCAGGCGCGTTAATCAAAACCGGCAAAATTCCGCCCGGTTGAAATCTACCCGACTCGACCGCATAACGCACCTCAAAGTGGGGATATTTTCCAATTTCCTCGTCCAGGCTGTTCGGGCTGACTACGGCGATAAAATATTGGCAGGAATCAATTTTCTCTCTCAAAGAAGCCTTAAGCTGGCGGGCGAGGGCGAGGTCATGTTCCGGATCGGAATAATCCCAGGCTTCGATTTCCTGCATCGCCAGCGCGGAAAAGAGTTTATTTACGTCGGTCTGGTCTTTTGAAGAATAGCTGATGAACAATTTTCCGGGTGATTCGGGCATATCTCGATACTTATGCGGCGGCGGCGGCGCCGTAACCGTGAAAAAGCGATGCTCAAATTTCGGCAGGAATTTTTCAGCGCAATTCCAGAACCGGCTGCGGCATTTTATACGGTGAAAGTTTTATCCGCCGTGATTAGCAGTTTGAACGGTATAAATTTTTCGACGGGGCGAGTCGCCGGTAATGAA
>DASVRL010000039.1:0-6353 GCA_036388635.1 Pyrinomonadaceae bacterium | reverse complement strand
CATCATCCGGCGCGTGTCGCGGACGACGCTGACTTTTGAGCCTTCGACGTTGTTCCAGCGGACGGGAATTTCTTTCAGGCGCAGCTTGTGATAATCGGCGACGAATAAAAATTCGACGTCGAAGCCGAAGCGGTCGATCTGCATCACTTCGAGCAGAGGACGGAACTTTTTCATATTAAACGCCTTAAAGCCGCACTGCGTGTCGGAAAACGGCAAGCCCGACATTGTTCTGATTATCAGGTTGACAATTTTTCCGCCCTGTTCGCGCCGCCACGGCTGATGCGTGCCGATCAGGCTCCGGTCGAGCGCGCGCGAGCCGAAAGCCACGTCGCACTCGCCCGTTTCGATTAATCGGACGAGCTTCGGCGTTTCTTCGATCGGCGTCGATAAATCGGCGTCGCTAAACAGCGCGATGTCGTATTTGGCTTCGAGAAGCCCGATTTTGACGGCGTAACCTTTGCCGCGATTTTTCTCGTAACGCACGACTTTCGCTTCAATCGCCGGAAATTCGGCAAACGCTTTTTCGGCGACCTCTGCCGTATTGTCTTTCGAGCCGTCGTCGACGACGATTAATTCGGCGCTCAGATTTTGCTTTTCGAGATAAGCCAAAATCTGATGAACCGTGCCGCCCAGACGTTCCGATTCGTCGAAAGCGGGAATGACTATGGAAAGAGAGTTTTTCATTATAGTTGTAAAAATTAAAAGTTTATTGATAGCAGATAAATTTATTTTCAACAAATACAGTGCAGGCAAAACCAATTTCGAGACATTGCATCTAATCCTTTCAGCGAAATTTTCACTATATCGATAAAGTCCGATTATGGTATTATTTCCGAGAGGGTAGAGAAGTAACAATGAGCAGAAATTTTCTTATCATCGCAATTTTAATTGTTTTAGGCGGCGCGATTTTCGGCGGGATTTTCGGCAAATTACCGGCGCGAATGGCGGCGGACAATGCCGTCACCGCCGAAAAAATCAGCGGCGATTACCGCGAGGCGGTCGAAGCCATCGGCAATAATTACGTCACCAAAATCGACCACGAGAAAGTTTCGGAAAGCTCGATTCAGGGAATGCTCTGGACGCTCGACCCGCATTCGTCGTTTTTTACGCGCGACGAATTTCGCAAGCTCTACGAAGACCAGTCTTCCAAATTTTTCGGCATCGGCGTTTCTATCCTGCAGCATCGCGACGGCGTTTACGTCCAGTCAATCGTGCCGGACACGCCCGCCGAAAAAGCCGGTTTGAGATACGGCGACCGCTTTCTGGAAGTTGACGGCAAGGACGCCAAAGCGTGGACGAGCGCCGAAGTTTCCAAAAACGTGCGCGGCGAACGCGGCACGCCCGTCAAAATAAAAATCGAGCGCGCCGGTCAGCAAAAGCCGGTCGATTTTGAAATTACGCGCGACGCCGTTCCGTATCCTTCGATTCGTAATTATTTTCTCGTCCGCGACGACATCGGCTATATCGGCTTGACCGGCGGATTTCAGGAAACGACCGCCGCCGAGCTTGACCAGGCGCTGGCGGATTTGAAAAAACTGGGAATGAAACAGCTCGTGCTGGATTTGCGCGGCAATCCGGGCGGACTTCTGCCGCAAGCCGTCGAGGTCGTCAGCCGCTTCATCGCGCGCGGTCAGACGGTCGTTTCCGTCAAAGGTCGCTCGCGTTACGCCAAATCCGAGGAACTCCGCTCGGTCGGAAACAAAACGGAAGATTTTCCGCTCGTCGTTTTGATCAACGGCGGCTCGGCTTCGGCTTCGGAAATCGTCGCCGGAGCGATTCAGGATTACGGGCGCGGATTGATTGTCGGCAGCGACAGCTTCGGCAAAGGCTTGGTGCAGAGAGTTTTCAATCTGCCGCTCGGAACCGGCTTGACCTTGACGACGGCGCGCTATTACACGCCTTTCGGGCGCTCGCTGCAGCGAGATTACTCGACCGGCTCGATTTACGATTACTACACGCATCACGGCGAAGAAGATAACAACCGCGCGACGCCGACGCCCGACGCGCAGCCGAAGCCGCAGGGAAATCCCGTGACGACGGCGGGCGGGCGCGTTTTTTACGGCGGGCAGGGAATTTCGCCCGATTTGACCGCGCCGGCGCGCGCTTTTACAAATCTGCGTTTTCGCATCAACGAAGCCTCGTTTTTCTTTACGCGCCAGTTAATCTCCGGGCAAATCGAAGGCTTGGAAAATTACCGCGTAGAGCGTCAGAAATTCAATCAAACTCTGCGCCCCGACGATTTTCAGATTAACGAAAAACTGCTCGACGCTTTTCGCGCTTTCGTCGCCCGCGACAAAGCCAGCGGCTTGACGGCGGAAAACGTCAACAGCCAGCTCGACTACGCCAAATCTCGCCTGCGCGAGGAAATCGCCACCGCCAATTATTCGAGCGAAGCCGGACAGCAGGTTTTGCTCGAAACCGACCCGCAGGTTCTGAAAGCGATCGATGCCCTGCCGGAAGCGGCAAAACTGGCGCGAAGCGTCAAGGAAAATTCGATGGCGCAATTAATCAAATAAAGCAAATGAGCCGCGAAAGAACACGAAAATCACGAAAAAGAAAAATAAATTAATTCGTGAAATACGCGTTATTCGCGGCTCATTTGCTTGGTTCTTTTTTCCAGTCTTTTTCGTGCTCTTTCGCGGCTCATCTTCTCATTCAATCACGCGCAGGATAAAACATTTCAAATAATAAGTTTCCGGCATTCCGACCAATATCGGATGGTCGGCGCCCTGCGTGCGTTTTTCAATCAGATGCACGCGGCGTTTAGCGTCGCGCGCGGCTTCTTCGACAATTTCGAGAAACAACTCTTCCGACATATGAAACGAGCAGCTGCAAGTCGCCAGAATTCCGTTTTTATTGAGCAATTTCAGGGCGCGCAGGTTTATTTCCTTGTAGCCGCGCGCCGCCGATTTTAAAGCCGCGCGGCTTTTGACAAACGCGGGCGGGTCGAGCACGATGGTGTCGAATTTTTCGCCTTTCGCTTCGAAATCGCGAAGCGCGTCGAAAACATTTGCGGTTTGAAATTCGATGTTGGAAATCCGATTCAGTTCGGCGTTTCGCCCGGCTAGATCGGTCGCGTCTGCGGAAATATCAATCGCTAAAACGCTTTCGCAAGTGCTTGCCAGATTCAAAGCAAAACCGCCGTTGAACGTAAAACAATCCAGCCCGCGCCCGAAACCGTAGCGGCGCAGCGCCGAATGGTTTTCGCGCTGGTCGAGAAACGAGCCGGTTTTCTGCCCGCCGAGCGCCGAAACGTAGAATTTTATGCCGTCCTGATCGATGACGATTTCATCGGGCGCAGTGCCGAACAAAACGCCCGCTTTCATTTCCAGATTCTCGCGCTGGCGGACTTTGACGTCGTTTCTTTCGATAATCGCCTGCGGCTGAAATTCCTCGCGCAGAATTTCGACAAAAGTTTCCTTGAGCTTTTCCGTGCCCTGCGAAAGCGTCTGAATGACGAAAACGCCCGCGTAATCGTCAACAATCAGCGACGGAATCAAATCGCCTTCCGAATAAATCAGCCGCTGCGCGTCTGCCGAAGGTTTTCGGCTTTCGGTCTTTGCCTGTTTACCTGTTTGCGTCTGTGCATTAAAAAAATCCTGTCGTCGCCGGGCGGCGGCTTTGATTTGCGCGCGCCAGAATTCTTTGTTTATTTCTTCATCTTTCGTCGTGAAAATTCGCAGCGTGATTTCCGACGAATCGCTGTAAAACGCTTTCCCGACAAAGTTTCGCGCTTCGTCGTAAACCGAGACGACCGCGCCCGCGTCGGCTTCCGCTTTGACGACGTCGCTTCGATAAATCCATAAATGACCGCCGCGAACGCGGCGCGCGCCTTTTTTATTGACGAAAATTTTTGACATCAATCAAATTTAACCAATCAAAAGATATTTCGCCAATCCGCACAAGCCGCCCGCCGCGACGACGAGCAAAACGTCCGCTTTCAGAAAATACAGCGCGACGAACGCCAAAGCCGCTAAACCCGCGCCGAAATAATTGATTTGTAAATCGGGAAAAAGGACGGTTGCGCCGAACATCAGCGCCAGATTCAGAATCACGCCGACGACCGCCGCCGTGACGCCCGATAAGGCGGAAGTCAGATTTTCGTTATTTCGCAGCTTTTCGATATACGGCGCGCCGATAAAAATAAAAAAGAACGACGGCAGAAACGTGACGTAAGTGGCGAGCACGCCGCAGAGCGTCGCGTGAAAAGTTTGATTGAATCCCGACGGGTTATTCCAGCCGGTCATAAATCCGATAAACTGCAAAACCATAATCAGCGGTCCGGGCGTGGTTTCCGCCAGCGCCAGCCCGTCGACCGCCTGCGCCGCCGTAATCCAGCCCGCGCTGACGACCGCCTGATTGACATAGGCGAGCACCGCATACGCGCCGCCGAAAGTGACAAACGCCGCCTGCGTGAAAAAAAGATACGATTTAACCGGAAAACTGTCGGAGCCGAAAGCGAAAAAAATTACGACAAACGGCGCGAGCCAGAGTAGAAAACAGGTGAGAATGATTTTTAATACTCGGTATTTGGTCTTTGGTCTTCGGTCTTTGGTCTTCGTTTCGTCTGTTGCGCCGGCATTTTTATTTTTAGTTTTCAGAAATAAAATTCCCAAAATCGCCGCGCCCAGAACGATCAGCGGAAAGGGAACGTGGAAAAAATAGATTGAGACAAAAGCAAGAATCGAAATAACAATGTGCCAGCCGGTTTTAAAAGCCTTTTTCGCTATTTTCAAAACGGCTTCGACGACGATTGCCACGACGACCGCTTTAAATCCGTCCAGAATCGCGCCGATTTGCGGCACGTTTCCGTAAGCGGCGTAAACGTAGGAGAGCGCAAGCAAAAAGAAAATCGAAGGAATGACGAAAAACGCGCCCGCCGCCAGTCCGCCCTTGATGCCGTGCAGCCGCCAGCCGATATAGGTCGCCAGCTGCTGCGCTTCCGGTCCCGGCAAAAGCATACAGTAATTCAGAGCGTGCAGAAAATCATCCTGCCCAATCCATTTTCGCTTTTCGACCAGCTCCTTCTGCATTATCGCAATCTGTCCGGCGGGTCCGCCGAAAGAAATAAAGCCGAGCTTGAGCCAGAAACGAAAGGCTTCGCCAAAAGTGACGTTTTGCGGTTCGTCCGTTTTCATTTTGCGAGTTTAATATAAAGATTCGCGAAAAAAAAGATTTAAGTTTTTGATTTTAGAGTTTTTCCGCGTGATGAAGTAAAATGTATTTCTATTTTGCGAACTTGTTTTGGGTATGTATAAACAAATCGGAATTTTAACGGGCGGCGGCGACGCGCCCGGTCTCAACGCCGTGATTCGCGCCGTCGTCAGAACGGCAATCGGCGAATTCGGTATGAAATGCATCGGCATCGAAGACAGCTTCGAAGGAATTTTGCGCGAAACTCAGACGATAAAGCTGACGACCAAATCGGTCAGCGGAATCCTGCCGCGCGGCGGAACGATTCTCGGCACCAGAAATCGCGGCAGCTTTGTCAAAATCGTTGACGGGCACCCGACTTTTCCCGCCATGCCGATTGAAGAGGCGCTGGATAATTTAAAAAAACTCGAAATCGAAGCGCTCATCGTCATCGGCGGCGAGGGCACGCTGGCAATCGCCGAGCAGTTTCACAAAAAAAAATTTCCGGTCATCGGCGTGCCGAAAACGATCGACAACGATTTGTCGGCGACTGAATTGACGTTCGGATTTATGACGGCGATCGACATTGCGACCGAAGCGCTCGACCGCCTGCACACGACCGCCGCCTCGCACGACCGCGTGATGATTCTGGAGGTGATGGGCAGAAACACCGGCTGGATTGCGCTTCATTCCGGCTTGGCGGGCAGCGCCGATATTATCCTGATCCCCGAAATTCCGTTTTCCTTCGATTCGATGCTCGATAAAATCCGCAAGCGCGAAAAAGCCGGCTCGCGATTTACGAACATCGTCGTCGCCGAAGGCGCGAGCGAAGTCGGGACGCAGCCGATTTATCTGGATCCGGAAGCGCTCCGCCTGGGCGGCGTCGGCAGCCATCTGCGGCGTAGAATCGAAGCGACCACCGGCAAGGAATCGCGCTGCGTCGTGCTCGGGCATCTCCAGCGCGGCGGAAGTCCGAACGCATTTGATAGAATGTTGGGAACGAATTTCGGCGCGTGCGCGGTTCGCGCTCTGGCAAACGGTCAGACCGGAAAAATGGTCGCGCTCAAAGCGGGCGAAGTCATCAACGTGCCTTTGCGCGAGGCGGTCGAAAATATCAAGACCGTCGAGGTTGACGGGCAGCTGGTTCGCACGGCGCGCGACATCGGCATTTCGTTTGCCGCGCCGAATGAGGCGAAACTTTAATTAAATGATAGTTGATA
>DASVRL010000038.1:0-13214 GCA_036388635.1 Pyrinomonadaceae bacterium | reverse complement strand
TCCCGATTCGCTTTTCAGAAAAGAAGTCGGCAAGCGCGAGGTGACGGAGCTTCGCGTCGTCGCCTCGATGCACGAGCGCAAAGCGATGATGGCTGAGCTTGCCGACGGCTTTGTCGCGATGCCCGGCGGAATCGGCACTTTCGAAGAGTTTTTTGAAATCCTGACCTGGTCGCAGCTCGGCTTTCACGAAAAGCCCTGCGGACTCTTGAACGTCGCCAATTATTACGACGGGTTGCTCGCGCTCTGCGACCACGCCGTCAGCGAAGGCTTTCTGCGCCCGATTCACCGCGTATTGATTCTGGATGATTCGGACGCGGTTTCGCTGCTGGAAAAAATGGATAGTTTTAGACCGCTGGCAGTTGAAAAATGGATTGATAAAGACGATTTGTAAATTTATGAAAAAACTTTTTTTCGTTTCCGTTGTTTGCGTCCTGATAATTTTTGCGGGAGTAATTGAAACAGCAGCCTGCTCTTGCCTCGCTCTGCCGGCAGAGACGACTTTAAATCAGGCGGTCAGAAAAGCTTATAAAGATTCCAACGCGATTTTTTCCGGCAAAGTGCTGGCAATAGCCAAAAATCCAAACTCAGGTTTTGTAATTGTAAAATTCAAGGTCGATAAAAGCTGGAAAGGAAAAATTTCGTCGATTTTATCGGTCAAGACAGGCATCGGCGGCGGTGACTGCGGTTATCAATTCGAAATCGGAAAGAAATATCTCGTTTATACTCACGGCGACAATGCGGCGGATTTGGGCGTGAGTATTTGTTCGAGAACGGCTTTGCTCGAAGCAAACACGGATACGGCAATATTGTCTAAAATAAAACGTCCCAAAGAATTTAAATCTTTTCCAAAATAACCGTCGCAATCGCGTGTTCGGTCGTGTGCGAAAGCGAAAGATGTATAACGTTTGCGCCGAGAGATTCCAGAATTTCCCGCCCTGCGCCGCGAATTTCGATTGACGGAACGCCGTTTTCGTCGTTCGTGATTTCGATGTCGTGCCACGTAATGCGCCCGCGCCAGCCGGTTTTTAAAGCTTTCAGACACGCTTCTTTCGCGGCAAAACGCGCCGCGTAGCTTTGCGCCGCCGCCGCGCCTTTCGCCTCGCAGTAAGCGCGCTCGCGCCCGGTGAAAACGCGCTCGGCAAAACGCGGCGTTCTTTCGATAGTTTCCCGAATACGGTAAACTTCAATTATGTCTATGCCAACAGATAAAATCATTAGTCGAGAGTCGAGCGTCGAAAGCCGAGAGCCGGAAACGTTACAAGTTTCTGAAACTCCTGACCTCAAGACCGAAGACCAAATTTTATCAGAAAAAGGTTTTTACTGGCGCGAAAAATCGGGCGTGAAGATTTTGGTTTGCCGCGCGCTGGAAGAAAAAGGTTTTGTTAACGGTTTTTCGACGCGCTTCGGCGGCGTATCTTCGATGCCCGAAAATGATTTGAATCTTTCCGGTTTCGACGACGACAGCGAAGAAAATATTATGGAAAACCGTCGTCGTTTTCTGAACGTTTTCGACGGCGATTTTACGCTGGCGACGGCGTGGCAGGTTCACGGCGTCGGGGTGAAAACCGTTGAAAATTTAGACGACGCCAGAGACGGAAACGCCCGATTCGACGCGCTCGTTTCAAATCTGCGAGGCGTTCTGGTCGGCATAAAAACGGCGGACTGCGTGCCGGTTTTGCTCGGCGACGCGAAAACGAATTCGTTTGCCGCGATTCATGCCGGTTGGCGCGGAACGGCGCAATCGATCGCCGCCAAAGCCGTCGAAAAGATGCGCGAGATTTACGGCGCGAATCCGAAGGATTTGATTTGCGCGATCGGTCCAGCCGCCGTCTGCAATTACGAAATCGGGCAGGACGTGATTGACGCGTTCGGCGAAAATTTTCCGAATAACAGCGAACATCTTTTTGCGCCGACGCGCGACGGGCACGCTTTTGTCGATTTGCACCGCGCCAATTTTGAACAGCTCGCGGCAATCGGCGTCGCGACGGAAAATATTTACTCCGCGCCGTTTTGCACGCTCGAGCGAACGGATTTGTTTTTCTCGTATCGAAAAGAAAAGCGGCTGTACGGCAAAACCGGCAGGCTGCTTTCGGTGATCGGAAGAAGTTAGCCAAGAACAATCACAAAAAAAACACGAACAAGGAATTAAGAAAAATCGTCTGCCGTAGAGACGATTTCTCATTCCGCCGTTCGTGTTCTTTCGTATTCGCTTGCGGCTAGCTTTTCTTATTGAACCCGCGCGCTCAAAGTAATTTCCTGAGTTTTCGGCGGGAAACAAACTTCGTCGTTGCAGGATTGATATTTGACGACGGCGCGGATGCGGACGACATTGCCTTTAAAGCTTGCCGGAACCGTAACGTTGAAACCGAACGCCGCGCGTCCTTCATAGACGCTGATCGGCTTTTCGGAAAAGCCGAATTTACGACTCGCGCCGCGCGGATAGGTGACGGCGCTTACTTTTGCTTCCCGCGAAGTAAGGCTGACGACCGTCGGAATCGCGTATTCGTTGTTCGGACGGTTGGAATTGACGTGCAGCCCGCCGGGAATGCTCAAAACAATCGTGCCGCGCGTCGCGCCGCCGCGTTTGACCGTCCCGTTGCCGATTGAGCCGTCGACCGACTGCGCGTTTATCTCCGGCGAAAAAGCGCCGATTGTAAAAAGCAGACCGGCGAATAAAATAAATTTGATTGCGTTGTTTTTCATAAATTGTTTCGTTTCAAAGAAAAGCTGTTCAGCGTTTCCTTGATTTTATCAAAAAATTGCTCGCGATAAACTTTCAAAACCGAAATTTCAAGCTCGTAAATTTCGCCGGATTCGCCCGTTTTCAAAATTTTGCGAAACGTCTGAATCGTGACGCCCTTTTCGATTTTCTCGGTTTCGTCCGGCAAATTCTCGCCGCGCTCGGGATTTTTGCGAACGTGGATGGTTGCTTTCCGATATTCCGCCGCGTCGTCTTCGCCGAAATCCTTTGAATAAGCCTCAAACGCATATCCGGAATTTCCGCCCGCCGGACTCAAAAAACCTTCCGGTTTAACCAGACTGAAATCTTCGGTTTCGACGATTTCTCTTTCAAAAGCCTGCGCCGCGCTTTTTTTTATTCTGGTCGAAACATAAGCCATCAGCGCGACCAGAATAATTCCCAAAATAAAAATTTCCATAAAAGTTTGGAAAGCGGAGAAGCGAAAGCGTGAAAAGATGAAAAAGTTTGCCGCCGAAAAACAACGATTACTTTTCCGCTTTTCCGCTTTTTCACCTTTTCACTTTCAAGCCGTAATCTGCACCAGGTTCGGCGAAGTTTTCGCCGCCAGCTGCCCGCAAGCCGCGTAAATATCGCGCCCGCGCGGTCGGCGCACGTATGCCGAAACGCCTTTCGATTCGAGAATCGCTTTAAATCTTTCGACCTGTTCGAGCGGCGAAGGTTTATATTCCAGCGGTTCGGCGGAATTATGCGGAATCAGATTGATTTTCACTCTCTGCAAACCGTATTTATTCAATAAATTAGCCAAAGCCCGCGCGTGTTCGTCCGAATCGTTGACGCCGCCGAGCAGAACGTATTCAAACGTAAAACGCTCGCCGCGCCGCAGAGATTTTTCAAACTCTTTCGCCGCCGCGAAAAGCTCTTCCAGATTCCAGCGTTTATTAATCGGCATTAATTTATCGCGCAATTCGTCGTCAGGCGCCGACAGCGAAATCGCCAGGTGCGGGCGCTGTTCCAATTTTGCGAATTCGTAAATCTTCGGCACGATTCCGGCGGTCGAAACCGTCACGCGATTCGGCACTATAAAAAGACCTTCTTCGTCAGCCATAATCCGCAAAGCTTTGGTCAAATTTTCAAAATTCAGAAACGGCTCGCCCGCGCCCATCGCGACTAAATTGGTGCCGTGCGGCGTTTCCGCGCCCGCGCCGTAAACGTCGTTCAGAACAATGATAATCTGCTCGACAATCTCGCCCGCCGTCAGATTTCGCAATAATCCGAGCTTCGCCGTCAAACAGAAATCGCACTTCAGAGGACAGCCCGACTGCGACGAAAAACAAATCGTGTCGCGGTTTTCGGTCGGGATAAAAACGGTTTCGACCGGCAGATTATCGTGCGTTTTCATCAGAAAGCGGCGCGTGCCGTCTTCGGAAACGTAGCGCGATTCGACTTTTAGAGTCGAAGTCACGGCGATTTCATCCAGCTTTTCGCGAAACGCTTTCGGCAAATCCGTGATTTCGTTGAAATCCAGCACGCGGCGCTGGTGCAAACCTTTAAAAATCTGGCGGGCGCGAAACTTCGGCTCGCCACGATTTACAACAAAATCGGCAAGCTCCGGTTTAGTCAAGCCTGTCAGGTGAAGTTTTTCCATTGAATTTAATTTAACCAATTTTTGCCAAAAACGCACCACCGAAAAAATCTCTGGGTTTATGCTAAACTCTTTGTAAATTTCGCCTGCACTCAGAATTTATGAAAAACAAGGCTCTTATCGGCGGTTTAATCGCGCTGGCAATTATCGTTTTGATTGTAGTTTTATGCTTTTGGGTTGGCAAAAAAGGTTTGGATAATCTGCGCGGCACGGACAATACGAATATCACGAAACCCGACGGTCAGCCGCAAACGCCGCCCGCGCAGCCGACGACGCCCGAACAAGCCGCGCAGATTTATCTGGCGCTCGGAAATCCGAGCAACGCCAATACGTCCGACCCGAATAATTATTTGCTCGTCAATAATTATATGGCAATCAGCTACAGCCGCGACCGCGCGATTCCGAATTGGGTGGCGTGGCGCGTGACGCGCGTCGATATGGGCGACGTCGACCGCGAAGATTCTTTTCGTCCCGACGATCGTCTGCCGAAAGGCTGGGCGCGCGTCACGCCCGCCGATTACACGGGAAGCGGTTTTGACCGCGGGCACATCTGCCCGAACGCCGACCGCAATGGCAGTCCCGATTCGATGGCTTCGACGTTTCTGATGACGAATATGACGCCGCAGACGCCGGATTTGAATCGCGGACCGTGGCAAAAACTCGAAGCGTATTTGAGAACTCTTGTCACGCGCGGCAGCGATGTCTACGTCGTTTCGGGAGTTTACGGCGAAAACGGAAAAATTAAAAAGAAAGTGACGATTCCGACCAATAACTGGAAAATCGCCGTCGCCGTTCCCGCCGGTTCCGGCGTTTCCGCCGTCAACGAAACCACGCGCGTTATCGCCGTCGATGTGCCGAACGTGAAAGGCATCAAAAACGCCGACTGGCAAACTTATCGTACGACCGTGCGCGACATCGAGCAGAAAACAGGCTACAACTTTTTATCGAATCTGCCGCCGAATTTGCAGAATGCTCTGGAAAACAAAAAAGACAACATTAATAATTAAAGCGGAATGCGGAACGCGTGAACGCGGAATTAATTATGAATTATGAATTAATGATTTCCGATTAATTTAAAATTCAAAATTTAAAACTCAAAACTTTCTTTCGTTCCGCGTTCCCGCGTTCTCTTCAAAATTTGTTTCAAATAATCAGACTTTAAGTTAAAATCATCAGTGTCACTTCGACGCGGCGGGCAATCTGTCCGCCTTCGCTATTAAGCGCGAAATCTTCGCTGATTTATAATTTTCAAACAAAAAATCCGAACTATATGGAGTTTTACCGATGAACGCAATTCGCTGCCCGAACTGTAATTCGATTAATCAGCTTTCGGCTGTTCAATGTCACCAGTGCCAGATGCCTTTCGGTTATCTACCGCAAACCGCGTACGTTTCCGTTCCGACCGAGCAAACCTTTGAAGCGCGAACTTTAGGCTTTAACCTGCCGCCGTTATCAATCCCGCAGGACAACGAAATCGGGCGGAAAGCTTTTCTCTGGTATCGCGTTTACTGCGGATCCTTGATGGTTTTGTATTTGCTCTTCACGTTTCTGGGCGTATTTATAGCCGCTTTTGCGCCGGCGACGCGCGATTCCAGCTCGGAGGAAAACTTTATTCTGGGCATCGTTTACGCGGTGATGGGCGCGGTTTTCTTTATCGTTTTCGCCGTCGCTCTTTTTTTGCCGCGCAAGCCTTATAACTGGATTGTCGGGATTGTAATGATGGCGCTCGGAATGACGAGCTGCTGCTTTCTGCCTTTTTTGATTCCGCTTCTCATTTATTGGATTAAACCTGAAACCAAAGCGTATTTCGGACGTAATTAAATTCATTATGAAAAGAAAAATCCTGATTGTTTTATGCGTTCTCGTTTTTGCTTCGGGCGCAGCGGCGCAGCAAACCGAAGCCACGCCCGCGCCGCAGGCAAATCCGGCGGATGTCGCTTCGGTAGACGCGATTATCAAAGCCGTCTACGACGTCATCAGCGGCGATGCCGGGCAGCAGCGCGATTGGAACCGTATGCGCTCGCTGTTTCACCGCGACGCGCGGCTGATTCCGACCGGCAAAAATCCGAACACCGGCGTTTACGGCGCGCGCGCGATGACGCCCGACGATTACATCAAACGCAACGAGCCGTTTTTCGCCAAAGAAGGTTTTTACGAAAAAGAAATGGCGCGGCGAACCGACCTTTACGGGAACATCGCGCACGTCTTTTCGACCTACGAAGCGTTTCATAAAAAAGACGAAAAAACGCCTTTTATGCGCGGCATCAACAGCATTCAGCTTCTGAACGACGGCAAGCGCTGGTGGATTATGACGATTTACTGGCAAGCCGAAACGCCGGAAACGCCGCTGCCGAAAGAGTATCTGAAAAGCAGGAAAAACTAAGCAACTGAAAAGTGAAAAGTGATTGGTAATAACCGGTAAGGAAGAAATTTCTTATCGCCTATTGCTTTTCACTTTTCACTTGGTCGTTTGATTTTCGCTTTGGGCTTTGTCAATCTTGGCAGATGGCAGAGCATATTTTGACCAGAGAATTAATTCTGGATTTACCGCTTGAAAAAGTCTTCGAGTTTTTCGCCGACGCCGGAAATCTGGAACGAATCACGCCGCCCCAGCTCAATTTTCACATTATTACGCCGCAGCCGTTCGAATTAAAAAAAGGCGCGCTAATCGATTATCGACTAAAGCTGCGCGGTTTTCGCTTATCGTGGCAAACCGTGATTTCAGTCTGGAATCCGCCGTTTGAGTTTGTCGACGAAGCGCTGAAAAGTCCGTATAAACAATGGATTCACCGCCACACTTTCAGCGCAATAAATGAAAACAAAACTTTAATAAAAGACGAAGTGCGTTATCGTCTGCCGTTTGAGCCGCTCGGCGACCTCGCGCATTTTTTCGTCCGGAAAGAGCTAAATTATATCTTCGATTTCCGGCAAAAAACCGTCAAAGAAATTTTGCAGCCGGAAAAACTTCCCGTTTAATCGTGCCACGGCTTTTTGCCGCGCGGCGGAAGATTAATCTCGAATTTTTCGCTTTCGAGCGATAAATTCGGATTGTAAAACGGGTCGTTTTCGATTAAATCTTTCCAGCGCGCTTTAAAAATTTTTCTTTCAGGCGCGTCTTTTTGATTCAGAATCTTTTCGGTTGACGAATCGGAAAGCTGCAAAATTTCCGCGTAAGGCGTCAAAACGACGCGCAGATTTTTCCGGCGCTGCAGGCGCAGGCAAAAATCAATATCGAAAAGCCCGTTCGGAAAATTTTTCGCGTCAAATCCCGCCAGCGATTCGAAAACTTCGCGCCGCACTGCCAGCACGCTGGCGACCGCCGAGAAATTATTGACCAGCTGCGCTCTTTGCAAATAACCGTCGCTGTTTTTCGGCAGACCGCGATGCGCGAAGCCGATAAATCCATCGATACCCAAAACAATTCCGGCGTGTCGAATCCTTTTATTCGAATCGATAATTTTCGCGCCGACCGCGCCGATTTCCTTTTGCCGCGCGAAGCCGATTATTTCTTTCAGCCAGTCGGCGCCCTGCGGGTCAAAATCGCCGTCCAGAAAAACTAAAATATCGCCGCGCGATGTTTCCGCCAGATGATTAAAAGCGGCGGCACTGCTCGATTCACCGGAAACGGTTTGAGACAAAAATTGGAGATTTTCGTAATCGGTTTTCGCCGCCGAATTCCGTAAATTTTTCTCGTCTCTCGCGTTTACTATCAAGCTGACTTTCGGCGAATCCGCGCGTAAATCATAGCTGACGCGGTGGAGATTATGAAAAGTCCGGCTGACTTGCGCTTTCTTTCCGGTTCTTTCCAGATGCGCCCTGATAGCTTCGCGGGCGCGTTCTGCCGCGTAAGGTTTTTCGTCGCCGCTCAGGGCAACCGAGCCTTGAATCGCCCGCCAGTGGTAAAGAATTTGCGGAATGTGGCGGATTTGACCGGCGGAAATTTGTTCGGTCACGCGCAAAGCCAAATCGTAATCCTGACTGCCTTCCGCGCCGATTCTAAAACCGCCGATGCGCCGCAAAATTTCGGTTCGATATGCCGATAAATGCGTGATTAAATTCAGCGAATAAATAAAATCCCGGCTCCAGTCGGGCTTGAATTTCGGCTCGTAGCGCCTGCCTTTCGGGTCGATTAAATCTTCGTCGCTGTAAATCATCGCCGTTTCGGGAAAACGGTTTAATTCTTCGGCGACAAAATAAAGAGCGTGTTCGGCAAGCTCGTCGTCGTGATCGAGAAGCACGGAAAACTCGCCGCTCGCCAGCTCCAGCGCGGAATTTGAAGCGGCGGAGATATGCCCGTTTTTTTCGCGGAAAACGACTTTTATTCGCCGTTCATGCGCCGCGTATTCTTCGAGAATTTTCCGAACGTGCGGCGACGGCGAGCAGTCGTCGGCGATGCACAGCTCCCAGTCGGCGTAGAGCTGTCGGCGCACCGATTCGATGCACAGACGAAGCCATTTTTCGTCGATATTGTAAACGGGCAAGATAATGGAAATTAAAGGTTTATGGGGAAAACTTTCGATTTTTCGGCGGATTTTCCGGCGGTCTTCGTCGGTTAAAGTGTCAAAGTCGCGAACCCATTTTCGATATTTGCGAGTTTCTTTCAGCGAACGAAACTTAGTCTCTAATAAATTTATCAATCCCTGAGAGCCGTCGTTCCGCCAGGTGCGGACGGCATTTCTGATTTTGCGCTGAAGATTCATTTTAGCTGTTTAAAACTTTATTAATTATCTCGACGATTCCCGGCGCCGACGTCAAAATATCGTGTCTTTCGCGGACTTTTCGCGCGGCGGCAGCACCCATTTTTTCTCTCAGAATCGGATTGGCGTAAAGCTCCGAAATTCTTTCGGCAAAGCCTTCGACGTTCAGATAAGGAACGACGAAGCCGCAGTCGTCTTCGACAAATTCCGGCATTCCGCCCGCGCCTGCGAAACAAATAACCGGCTTTCCGAGCGACGCGGTTTCCAGACAAACCAGCGGAAACGGGTCTTCGCGCGAAACCATCGCAAAAACGTCGAGCGCGGCGAAGTAATCCATTGGGTTCGGTTTGTGCTCCAGAAAGCGGACGTATTTTTCCAGCCCGAGTTTTACAACGTCGTATTCCATTTCAAAAAAACGGAAATCGCCTTTTTCCGCGCCGCCGACCCAAACGAAATAAATCGGAATTTCGCGATTTCGCCGGTGAACGGCAGCGGCGATCTGCACAAAAAGCTCGGGCGCTTTGCGCCAGTACATCGTTCCGGAAGCGCCGACCACAAAAGCGTTTTCGGGAATTCCGAGTTCCCGGCGGATTTTTTTATTTTTCTGCGCCAGCTCCAGAGCCGAAAAGTTTTCAATCGGAATAAATCCGTATTGCAGGCTGATTTTTTCAAACGGAATCCGGTGATTCTCGACTAAATTTTTCCGCACGGCTTCCGAGACGGCGATAAAATGCGAAGTCCGTTTTTTTGTTTGCTCAAAACCCGCCAAACCCGTGCGATGAATGACGCTTTCCAATTCGTGACAATGCGTGATTAAAGGCGCGCGCAAGTGCGGGAAAGCGGCTAAAATTCGATGATTCGTGACGGCATTGGCGTAAATTAAATTAATATTTTCCTGCGCTATATTGCGCGCCAGTAAACGCTCGCGCCATTTCACGCGCCGAAAAAGCGCGCTCGTCGTCCGACTGTAAAAATTTTCCGCGCGCGGCTCGTAATCGAATTTAAAAGCTTTCGATAAATTTTTAAAATCTTCTTCCAGCTCGCCGCCGTGACCGTAAACGGTCAAAAACGGAACGTCGGAATTTTGCTCGAACCATTTCAAAAAATTAAACAGGAAAACGTTTCCGCCCGCGCGCGAAGCTCCGGGCGTGATAAAAAGTATTTTTGAATGCGCCTTATTTTTCACCGCTTATTTATTTGCGGAAATCCGTCTCCCAATGCAAAAGCGGGCGCACGACGCCAATCATCACGCCGCCGAAATCGCCGCGAGCCGTGTCGCCGTCCAGAGAGTCGAAAACGTAAAAATCAATCACGTCGCGTTCCAAAAAATGTTCTTCGTACGGCGCCGCCGTAAAAGCGGCAATCGTTACGGAAAAACTGCCTTCAGCCATAAAATTGGGCGGAATTTCCAGCCGGCTCGTATAAACGCCTTTCTCGCGCGGTCGATTTCGCCATTCCCGGCTGACGTCGTTGGAGACAAATACGCAGATGCCTTCTTCGTTGTAAATATGAAAGGTCGGCGTGAAAATTTTCCCGTTTTGCAAAACTTCATAAGTCACTTCGAGAAACACGGGACGGCGAATATCAAAGGACGAAGTCGTTTCGCCGGATTCGGCGGCGGCGCGCACGCGCCTTAATTTTGTAATTTCATTTCCCGGCTGATTTGCCGGATTTTCCCAGATTTTTTCGCTTTCGGAATTCGTCTGCGCGTGCAGATATTGACTGATTACTTGCTGCGTCTCGCCGTCGAGGCGAAGTTTTCCGCGCTCCAGCCAGATAACGCGGCGGCAAAGCCGCGAAACAGCCTGTAAATTATGCGAAACGAACAAAACCGCTCTGCCTGCCTGCCGGACGTCGCTCATTTTGTTGATACATTTTTTCTGAAAAGCCATATCGCCGACGGCTAAAACTTCATCGACAATCAAAACTTCCGGTTCGAGATGCGCGGCGACGGCAAAAGCGAGACGCATATACATTCCGCTGGAATAAAATTTCACGGGCGTGTCGATAAATTTTTCGATTTCGGCGAAAGCGATGATTTCATCAAAATTTCGCTGAATCTCGCTGCGGCTCATTCCCAGGATAGCGCCGTTTAAATAAATGTTTTCGCGCCCCGATAATTCGCTGTGAAATCCGGTTCCGACTTCGAGCAAGGAAGCGACGCGACCGCGAATCTCCGCCGTGCCGCGCGTCGGCTTCGTGATGCGCGAAAGAATTTTCAAAAGCGTCGATTTGCCCGCGCCGTTGTGCCCGATTATGCCGAGAGTCTCGCCGTCGTTGACCGTAAAATTCAAATCCCTGAGCGCCCAGAGTTCCTGCTTTGCCTTGGAAAAAGAAGGTTTACGAATAAAGCTCATCACCGTATCGCGCAGCGAGTTATGCCGCGTTCCGCCGCCGAGGTAATAAAGCTTTGATAAATTTTCCGCTCTGATAACTTCCATCAGCTAATCTTTTTTACTTCTTTTCTCTAGCCATGCCGAGCCGTCAACCACCAGAAGGACAAACGCGAGAAAACCGGCGACCGCCAAAAAAAACCAATGCATTTCACCGGCAATCACATAGAAAAGCGAGAGCGCGCAGACAAAAACATAAAACGGATTGATAATCGTATTAAAAGCTTGACGATGCTGCGCCGGCTGCCGCGTTAATTCCATATAATCTTTGCCCGCGCCGTGAATAAAAATAAATAAAAAGCACAGAACCGACAACACGCAGACGTAAAAGTCGAATCCCCAAAAGTTTAAAAAGCCCGTGCCGAAAATTAATCCGCTGAAAAGCAAAGCCTGATTGAAATACTTTCGATAATTCATCCGTATCAAATCAAATCCGCAAAATCGTCTTCCATTCGTTTAAAAACGAAAATCGAGACCAGCATTAAAATCACCGTCAGAACAAACGAAATGCCGATTATCGTCCAATCAAATTTTGTCCCGAACAGCGCCGCGCGAAAGCCTTCCAGAATTCCTGACATCGGATTGAAAGCAAACAAAAACTGTCTTTTACCGGAAAAAATGCCGAGCGGGTAAAAAACCGGCGAAAGGAAAAGCCAGATTTGCAGGGCGAACGGAAGCGCGAATTTTACGTCGCGAAAACGGACGTTTAAAGCCGAAAACAAAGTGCCGAAACTCAAAGTCAGCAAAATCGTCTGCAAAACAAAAACCGGCGCGAGCAGAATCTGCCATGTCGGACTGATGCCGTAGTAAAGCATCAAGCCGAGCAGAATCACGAAACCCAGCGCCAAATCCAGAAGTCCGGCGAGCGTCGCGGAAACCGGCACAATCAGGCGCGGAAAATAAACTTTCGTCACCAGATTCGCGTTGCCGACTAGGCTGTTGCTCGACATATTTATCGAGTTATTGACGAAAAGCCAGAGCAGAAGTCCGCTGAGAGCAAAAAGCGGATAAGGAATTTCCAACGTGTCGAACCGCGCAAACTGCGTGAAAATCACGGTAAAAATCGCCGTCGTCAAAACCGGCTGCAAAATCGCCCACGCCACGCCGATTGCCGTCTGCTTGTAGCGTACTTTGATGTCGCGCCACGTCAGAAAATAAAGCAGTTCGCGGTAAATCCAGAGGTCTTTTAAATCCAGATTGAGCCGCGAGCTTTCGGGTTTTATTTTGGTAATCGACGTTTCGTGCATCTTTATAAACGATGAATTATGAACGATGAACGCGAAATAAAATTTTCATCGTTCAGCGTTCCGCATTCATCATTTCGTCATTCAGCTTTCCGTATTTTTCAAATGCTTTCCGGCGCTTTCGCTTTCTGTTCCATTGAAAAAGCGCCTGCGGAACGGATAGGCGAAAAAGCATTTTGCCGATTTGCCCGGCGGATTTGGCGCCGCTCAGATTATTGAAAAATAAATTTACCGCTTCGCGCCGGTGACCGTGACGAACGTAATCGGCGACCGATTGAAACTTTAATTCGGTTTGAATTTTATCCAGTTCCGCGCGCGATAAATTCAGATTCGGCGCCGCGCGTTCCTGCGCCGCCAGCCATTCCGAAAGCATCAACGGAAAATCGCCGCTCACATTCCAGCCGTGCTGCCGCCACGCGCACAAAATCCGCTCGTCACGCGCAAACTCACCGTCGGCGCAAAGTTTTAAGTATAGTTCGTAATCTTCCAAAACGGAATTCTCGTTCCACTCATATTTTTCCAGCGCGCGGCGGCGAT
>DASVRL010000037.1:0-2939 GCA_036388635.1 Pyrinomonadaceae bacterium | reverse complement strand
CGAGCTGTAGATGCGAGACCAGACACCGCCTTGCGGACGGAACCCGGCGATGTCGTCTCTGCCGTCGCCGTCGTAGTCACCGACGACCGGACGATCGCCGAGCGTGCCGAACTGTATGGCGACAAACGCTCCGTTTGAGCTGTTCAGCCGATACCACGTTCCGTCGTTCGCGCGGAAGACGGAAATGTCGGTTTTTCCGTCACCGTCAAAATCGCCCTGCGCCGTCGTATCCGCGTTCGCTCCGAACTGCACCGCGCTGAAAGTGCCGTTCGACGAATTCAGGATATACCAAAAGCCGTTCGAGTTGCGGAAAACGCCGAGATCGTATTTGCCGTCGGCGTCGTAGTCGCCCGGCACGGCGATGTCGCCGTTGGCGCCGAATTGGGCGGCGACGAACTGGTTGTTCGAGCTGTTGATGCGATACCAGAAACCGCCTTGCGGGCGGAATACGGCGAAATCGCCTCGGGAGTCGCCGTCGTAATCAGCCACGACGGGCGAATCGCTGCTTACGCCGAACTGCTGCGCGGCAAAAGTGCTGTTGCTGCTGCGCAGGACATAGAACGTACCGTTCGACGGACGCCAGACGGCGATGTCGGTCGTATTGTCGCCGTCGTAATCTTCGGGAGCGGGAACGTCTCCGTTTGCGCCAAACTGCTGCGCGCGAAACGTATTAGTCAAACTCTGGTTGATATACCAGTTGCCGCCGTTCGGGCGAAAAACGGAAATGTCGGTTTTGAAATCGCCGTCGAAATCGGCATTGGCTTTGGCGCGCACGATTTTTTCCACCGTTCCGCCCAGTCCGACCACGTAAAGCTCGCCGTTTTCGTCTTCGCCGAATGAAGAGATATTGCGCGCGGTGTCGAGCAAAAGCCTCTGCTGATTATTTTCCCAGAGCAAAATCTCGCCCGAACAATAATCCGCGTAAATATAAGTGCCGACCGGCAGAGTGTTCAGCGTTCCGCGATAAACGTAGCCGCCCGTGACCGAACAGCGCGGATTGCCGGCGCCGCTGCTGCTGTATTGAAAAACCGGCGGAATCTGCGTCAAAGGATTCATTCCGGTCGAGCATCGGCTCGGGTCGAGCCCGGTGCATTGCAGCCCTTCGTAAACGCGCCAGCCGTAGTTGCCGCCGTTGAGGATAATATCGACTTCTTCAATCGCGTCCTGACCGACATCGCCGACCCAAAGCTGGTTTGTGCCGCCGCGGTCAAACGAAAAACGATACGGATTGCGCATTCCGATAGCATAGATTTCATCGGCGCCCGGCGTCGCTCCGGCATACGGATTGGTCGGCGGAATATTATACGCCGGAACCTGACCGACCGGCGTATTGATGTCCAGACGAATCATTTTGCCCAATAAACTATTGATGTTCTGCGCGTTATTGTTCGGGTCGTTGCCCGAGCCGCCGTCGCCCGTTCCGGCATGAAGATAGCCGTCCGGTCCGAATAAAATCGTTCCGCCGTTGTGATTGCTGAAGGTCGGATGAGGAATCGTGATAATTATTCTGACCGCCGCCGGATTGGCTTGATTCGGATTCGTCGCCGAAGTTTCGTATTCGGCGATTTCGATAGCGCCGTCCGACTGCCGCGTGTAATAAATAAAAAATCGCCGGTTCGTCGCATACTGCGGGTGAAACGCCAGTCCCAAAAGCCCGCGCTCATTGCCCGACGAACTGACGACCGACGAAACGTTTAAAAAATCCGTCGGCACGTTTGAACCCGGCTGGACGACCTTGATAATACCGCGCTGCTGCACGACGAAAAGCCGCCCCGAGCCGTCTTTCGCATTGGTAAGATGCACAGGCAAACTCAAGCCCGACAAAAACGGCTGCATCCGAATCGTTAAAGGCGGCGTCGTAGGCTGCGCCGAAATCGCGCCGACCGTCGCCCAAAGCATAATTGCCAGACCTGCAAATAACTTAAATTGTCTCATATTCCCCCTAGACATTTTCGATGTAATCTTAATTCAAAACCCGAAAACTTTCATTTTCGATTAACGCGGAATTTTCGCCCGCCCCAGTGCCTTTAAATCTTCAGACGCTTCGGAAAGCAGTTTGGAGCCTGAGCATCTGCCGTCGCGAAGCCGCCGGTCTTCGTCCGTGCGGGCAAAAACCAGATAGCTTTTCCCGACCTGAAACCAGGCTTGATAACGCGCGCTTTCATACACGCTGACTTTGATTTTTTTCTTTCCGAAGCCTTTCCAATACTTTCCAACGCGAAATTCAAAAGTTCGCTCGTTTCCGTTTTTCGTCTCGCTGAGAACTTCGCCCGCAAAAACCGCGCTGGAATTTTGCAAAGCCGTCTTTGTATTCGGAATCGCACATTTTCCATTCGCCGACGCATATATTTTCGTTTCGGCGGGCACATTACTCAAAAGCAAAATCAAACAGCAGATTACGGCAAAACAAACACGTCGCATAATGTTTTCTCTTATAGGAAACTCGGGAAGGTAAATTAATTTTAAGCTATTGGAACAAATAAAAACAAGAAAAATTTACAAACGGTAACGAACTTTCTTTTTGCGCAGCTCGGCGTCTTCGACTTCGAAATTCTGCAGGCGCATCGTCACGTCCGCCGTTATCGACAGCGGCGAGGTTTTTCCGCTTTTCAGATGAAAAGTTCCCGCCGCCGCAATCATTGCGGCATTGTCGGTCGAAAGATGCTTTGACGGAAAATAAACGGGGATTCGCAGTTTTTGTCCTGCCCGTTCTGCTCCCTCGCGCAGGGCGTTGTTGCAGGCGACGCCGCCGGCGACAATCAGGGTTTTCGGATTCAGCTCACCGGCGAGTCTTTCCATTGTTCCGACCAGAGATTTGACGACCGTGTATTGAAAGCTCGCGCATAAATCTTTGATTTCCGGCGAGATGTTCTCGTTCGGCGCGGCTGGCTGAATATTGTTTTCGCGGACGTATCTGGAGACCGCCGTTTTTAAGCCGC
>DASVRL010000036.1:0-4204 GCA_036388635.1 Pyrinomonadaceae bacterium | reverse complement strand
CGTGAATACAAACGCGGCTTTCCTCCTTTCAACTAATATCGTGATTGCCCCGGCTGTGGTTACTCCGCTTAACACTTTTGGTCAGCGAGTCTACATTATAAACCTGGGAGCGGACTTAACAATCGCGCTCAATACTTGTTTTACCGACCTTTTTGGCGCCGGTTACATCGGACAAAAAATAACAATGGAGCTTAGTTACGGTTTTGAACTGGTGCCTCCTTCTGAAACGGATCCGGGTTTGGTAACGTATCTCCCGATTGGTTTGTATCCGAATCAGACCTTGTCGGCAAC
This sequence comes from Pyrinomonadaceae bacterium, assembly GCA_036388635.1. Taxonomy (GTDB): domain Bacteria; phylum Acidobacteriota; class Blastocatellia; order Pyrinomonadales; family Pyrinomonadaceae; genus JALZHR01. The sequence goes on along the minus strand of DASVRL010000036.1, from coordinate 3,913 downwards.
CACCGCCAGCCAGTTGGCAGCTGCTATCCAGGAATGGAAGAAAGAAAACAATCCTGTGGAAACCGGAGGAGAATGGGTCTTCTCGCTGAAACTGTATTCGCAACTGACGAATCAGACGCAGACCTTATTAAATATAGCTCATCTGGTTTATCAGATTAGTTCCTGATAATTCCGATTCCGGAGATGAAGGAATTGCGGGCGACTGGCAAATGGATAAACGACAGTCCGGTGGAGAAGATGTGCCCGATTGGTCTGGCGGCAAAACTCAAATCCCCTTAAAATTCTGTTTTCGAGGAAATACAAAGGCGGATTTTGTTTCCGCCTTTGTATTTAAAGTAAATTGTAAAAATTCAGCTTAAGCCGGAACTTTTCTGACTGTTTCTCTGTTCCAATTGCGATGCTTGGCGATGGCTTTGATGAAATTTTTCGCGGCTTTGTCGACGTCTTTTGTCAAAATCACGGCTTCGTCGGTTTTATCTTTACCCGCAAAAGTGTCGTTGATGAAAGCGACGCCCTCGCCGGTCGCGGCGAGCGCTTTGCAATGCCTGTAAGCTTCATCGACGAATTGATAAGCGTCGGCTTCGCCGCCGAGCGTTTCCGCGCTCGCCGCGCCGCCCGGAACGTAAACCGCGTCGAACAAAACCGATGCCGCCGTCAGAAAGCTGTAATCGGCAATCACTTCTTTACCGTCTGCGCTTTTAATAGCGCCGAGTCTGGGCGCGACGGTTTTCAGCATCGCCCCTTCGGCTTGCAGCGCTTTTTTCATCGCCGCAAGCTCTTTTCCGTCAAATCCGTCGGCAATCAGCGCGGCGATTTTACGCGTCTTGATACTGTCTTTGACCGTATTTTCCATGCTCAGCGCGGCGGATTTTTCGACCGAAGATTTTACTTTCACCGGCTGGACCGATTCCGGGTCGGCGTCCGCGCCGTAAGAATGATTCATCGGCTCAGACGGTTTCGCCGGAACCTGCAAGCCTAGCCCCGCAGCGACTTTTTCGGCTAAGCCCGTATCGATTTGCGAAAGAAGCCCAAGCATTCTTTCGCGAATGGCGACGATTTCGACTTTCCCCAATTCAAAGCGCAGGGCGTCGACGATATGCTTTTTCTCGGCTTCCGATTGACTGTTGTAGAAAAGCGTCGCCTGGCTGAAATGGTCGCGGAAGCTCTCGCTGCGGGCGCGCACCTTTTTGGCGTCGATTCTTTCTTCGTAAGTGTGAAAACCGCCGTCGCGCATCGCCGCCTGAAACGGGCAGCCGCCGCCGATTGAATTTGGCTCGTAAGAAACTTTTCCTTTATTTATCGTCTGCCGCATATGACCGTCGCGCTGGTTGTTGTGAACGGGCGCGACGGAGCGATTAATCGGAATTTCGTGGAAATTAGGACCGCCCAGGCGCTTTAACTGCGTGTCCAGATACGAAAAAAGCCGACCTTGCAAAAGCGGGTCGTTGGTGAAATCAATGCCGGGAACGACGTGCCCGATGTGAAAAGCGACCTGTTCGGTTTCGGCGAAAAAGTTATCGGGATTGCGATTCAAAGTCAGTTTGCCGATACGCTGAACCGGAACGAGTTCTTCGGGGATGATTTTCGTCGCGTCGAGAAGGTCGAATTCGTATTTATGCTCGTCTTCTTCGGCGACGAGCTGCACGCCGAGTTCGTATTCGGGATAATCGCCGTTTTCAATCGCTTCCCATAAATCGCGGCGGTGAAAATCCGGGTCGAAACCGGAGATTTTCTGCGCTTCGTTCCACGCGACCGAGTGAACGCCGAGAAGCGGTTTCCAGTGAAATTTCACGAAAGTCGCTTTGCCGTCTTCGTTGACGAAGCGAAAAGTGTGAACGCCGAAGCCCTCCATCATCCGGTAGCTGCGCGGAATCGCGCGGTCGCTCATGACCCACATAATCATATGCATCGATTCGGGCATCAGCGAGATGAAATCCCAGAAAGTATCGTGCGCCGAAGCCGCCTGCGGAATCTCGTTGTCCGGTTCCGGCTTGACGGCGTGAACGAGGTCGGGAAATTTTATCGCGTCCTGGATAAAAAAGACCGGAATATTGTTGCCGACAAGATCGAAAATGCCTTCGTCGGTGTAAAATTTGACGGCGAAGCCGCGCACGTCGCGCGCCAAATCCGTCGAGCCGCGCGAGCCGGCAACCGTCGAAAAACGCACGAAAACCGGCGTTTCGCGGTTCGGGTCTGAGAGAAATCCGGCTTTCGTGTATTTCTCCATCGATTCGTAAACCTGAAAAACTCCATGCGCGCCTGCGCCGCGCGCGTGAACGATGCGTTCCGGAATGCGCTCGTGGTCGAAATGCGTGATTTTCTCGCGCAGGATGAAATCCTCCATCAAGGTCGCGCCGCGCTCGCCCGCTTTGAGCGAGTTTTGATTGTCGTTGATGCGAACGCCCTGATTAGTAGTTAAGAATTGGTCGGTTCCGTCTTCGCGGTTGACTTCTAAATCCTGTAGTTTTTTGTTCGTGTTGCCCGATTGTTTTTTTGTTTTGTTTGCCATTAATTATTTCCCTTGTTCGTTGTAAATTGGTTAAAGCAGTTTTGTATTAATTGTAATTGGCGGAGGCAGATTCGCACAAACTCGATTTCAGATTAATTATTAAGTTTATAAAAAGCAGATAATAAAACATTGTCACCCGCGCGACATACTTTTATATTGAGATTATTTAAAAATTCAGCCTGTAAGCTTCAAAGTTAGCAAAACGCAAATTCAAAGCTGATGATGTAAGATATTTTTAAATTGCCGAAATGAGCGGGGCTGCTTAACTAAAATTATAAAAAGAGGAAATTGGAAAATGGCGTACGATTACGATTTAACGGACGTTTCCAACGCGGAACACTTACATCTTAATTCCAAACCGTAACCGAGTTCAGTTTGTTTGCCGACAGAAGCCAAAAGAAAACCCGTCCGGCAATGAACTTATAAAGAATCATATTTAACCCTTATCAATTCATTGACTTCGAAGAACCCGATGACCGTTCGTCACAAGCTTTCCGCCGCTTGTCCCAGTCTTTTCAAAATCATACATCTTTAACGTTTTAAACGTCTTCAAAATAGCCGAGCGCCATTGATAACCGACCAGCAACAAGCGGCTCACCGGTGTCTCAGCCGAGCGTGAAGCGCGGAAACCTCAGAAAACGGAAAACGCTTCGCGCTCGCGGAAAAATTCGATGAAAAGATTTTCTCAGATTTTCGGCGCGATTTTATTTACGACAGCTTTAATCGCCTTTTGCATCGTCGCCGCGATAATCGGCAAAGACGGTTTTTCGGCGGCTCGTTCCGCTCTCGAAAAAAGCGAAAAACGGAGCGTTAATTTGAGCGCCTATTCCAAAATGGCTCTGCTTTCGATGAATGAACCGGACCGGCGATTGGCGATGCCGGTCAAAGGCGTGAGCCGGAAACAAATCGCCGACACCTGGCGCTCGGCGCGTTCCGGCGGGCGCGAGCACAGCGGGCAGGATATTTTTGCCAGGCGCGGAACGCCCGTGTATTCGGCGACCGAAGGCTACGTTTTGCAGGTCGGCGAAAACCGGCTCGGCGGGAAAGTCGTTTTCGTTTACGGCAACGGCGGACGACGTTATTATTACGCGCATCTGGACGATTTCGCGCCCAATCTGAAAGCAGGCGATTATGTGACGACAGCTTGCTCGGCTTTGTCGGCAATACCGGAAATGCCGTAAATACGCCGCCGCACCTGCATTTCGGCGTTTACGCCACGGGCGGCGCAATCAATCCCTTGCCGCTTTTAGCGGACAGAGTTTAAAGAAAATTATGGACGCTCATTTTCCTTTGCTGGACGGCTCTGGCGCTGGTTTTCGCCAGCCAGTCCTACATCTACGGCATCATCACCGGCGAGGATAAAGACTGGTCGCGCGTCTTTTGGTGGACGCTGACCGAATGGTA
>DASVRL010000035.1:0-7906 GCA_036388635.1 Pyrinomonadaceae bacterium | reverse complement strand
CCGATTATCGAAGGCTGCAATAAATTTTGTACATATTGCATCGTTCCGTTTTCCAGAGGCAGAGAAAAAAGTCTGGAAGCCGGTTATATTATCAGACGCATTCTCGAATTAAAGCGCGCCGGCGTCAGGGAAGTCCATCTGATCGGGCAGAACGTGAACAGCTATCGCCCGAAAAGCGAAAGCGGGCTGGAAAAATTCGCCGGCGCGACCGCGTTTTCGAAACTGCTCCGGGCAGCGGCGGCGACCGGTATGGAGAGAATAAAATTCACCACTTCTTTTCCCAGAGATTTTCATCCCGATATCGTCCAGGCAATTAACGAAAACGAAAATCTCTGCAACTGGGTGCATCTGCCCGTCCAATCCGGCAGCGATAACATTCTGCGCGCGATGCGACGCGGGCATACGGTCGAAAACTATCGCCGGAGAATCGACGCCGTCAGGGATTCGCCGCGCCGGATTTCTTTAACTACAGACATAATCGTCGGCTTTCCGGGCGAGACCGAAGCGGACTTTCTGGACACCGCAAAGCTTTTCGAATACTGCCGGTTCGACGGCGCATACATTTTTAAATACTCGCCCCGCCCCGGAACGCCCGCCGCGATGACGCCGGATGACGTTCCGCCGGAAGAAAAAACCCGACGCTTTCTTTATCTGGAACGCATCCAGAAAGAGCTGCAGCGAAAATCCTCGGAAAATTACATCGGAAAAATCGTCAGCGTGCTGGTTGAAAACAAAAGCGCCAGGCACGATAATCAGATGTCCGGACACACGACCTGTCACCGGGTCGTCAATTTTACAGGCGTCGAAGATTTACTCGGGCAAATTCTGCGCGTCAAAATCACCGAGGTCAAAAGCAATTCGCTGTATGGAGAAATTATTTGACGTTTCGCTTCCGGAAGTTTTCAAGTTTCGAAAAAAAAGTTAAAATCTTACGAGCATGTTAATCGAAGTAAAAGTCGGTGCCTTAATCATGGATCCAAACAGCAACACCCCGATTGTCGTTCTCAAAGGGGTCGAAGGGGAAACTATTCTGCCGATTTGGGTCGGAGCTTATGAAGCCAACGCCATCGCGCTGGAAATCGAGAAAATGGTCCCTCAGCGTCCGATGACGCATGATTTGCTGCGCAATATTATCGCCGAAACGGGTTACGCGGTCGAGCGGGTAATCGTCACCGACCTGCAGGACAACACTTTCTACGCATCCATCGAACTGGTCGGCAAAAACGACGAGAAAATCGCGATGGACGCTCGCCCGTCAGACGCCATCGCTTTGGCTCTGCGTGCCGATTGTCCGATTTTTATCGCCCAGAAGGTGCTGGATGCTTCGGCGGCTTCGAATATCTCATCCGAACCCGGAACTGATGTAGAAGAATCAACGACACCGGCGGAAGAATGGCCGGATGTCATCGGTTAATTTAGACACAAATTAAAATGATAATCGCTATCGCCAACCAGAAAGGCGGAGTCGGAAAAACGACCACGGCAATCAATCTCGCCGCCGCTTGCGCTCTGCAAAAAAAGCGAGTCTTGCTGATCGACCTCGACCCGCAGGCTAATAGCTCTCTGTCGTTTGTCGATTTAGGGAGCGTCGACGGCGGCGCTTACGAATTGTTCACCGAGTTAAAAGAGCCCTGGGAACGCTTTATCTATCACACGGCGGTTAATAAACTGGATATTGTCCCGGCGCGGATAAATCTCGCGAAACTGGAGGCTAAGCTCGTCGGCGATTTCGACGCCATTTTTCGGCTCCGCGACCGTATCGAAGAGATTCGCACGCAATATGACGTTATCTTTTTTGATACGCCGCCGACGCTCGGACTAATTACAGTCAATGCGCTGGTCGCCGCGACTCACGTCTTAATTCCGATTCAATCATCCTATTTCGCCCTGGAAGGAACCGACGATCTTCTGGAAACCATCGAAAAGGTTCGCTCGCGCCCGAATCCGGATTTGCAGCTTTTAGGCGTGCTGGTCACGCTTTTCGACAGAAGAACGTCGCTCTCCAAGGACGTCGAAGCGCACATTCGAAAAGTCTTCGGCGATAAAGCCTTTAAAACTATCATTACCAGAAGCGTCCGGCTCGAAGAATCGCCCGCTCATAAAGAAACGATTTTTACATACGCGCCCAGTTCGAGCGGCGCCGGCGAATACGCCAAGCTTTGTAAGGAGGTTCTCAAACGTGGCTAAGAGAGGTTTACCGAACGGTGTCGGCTTGCGACACGATTCACACTATGTCGAGGATTTAGCCCGCACGAATCGTTCGGTCGGGCGGCTCCTGCCGATTGACAAAATCGAGCCGAACCCCGAACAGCCGCGCGTCGAAATCGGCGATTTAACCGAATTAACCAGTTCGATCAAGGAAAAAGGCGTTCTCGAGCCGTTGCTGGTAAAACCCAATCGCCAGACCGGGACCTGGATGATTATCGCCGGCGAGCGTCGCTGGCGCGCGTCGAACCTGGCGGGTTTAAGGGAAGTTCCGTGTATCGAACTGGACATCGACGAGAAAGAAATCGCCGAGATTGCCCTTATCGAAAACCTGCAAAGAAAGGATTTAAACGTCTGGGAAGAAGCCGACGGGCTTGCCGCGCTCGGCTCTCGCTTCGGCTATACGCACGACGAAATCGCCAAAAAAATCGGCAAAAGCCGCACGACCGTGACCGAAGCGATGGCGATTGCCGGATTGCCCGAAGATATCCGCCATAAATGCCTCGCCGCCAAAATAAACGCCAAATCGACGCTGCTCGAAATCGCCCGGCAATTTGACGAGAAAGCGATGCACCAGTTTCTCGAACGCATCCAAAATAAAACCCGTGAGGAAATAAGACAGACCGCCCGCCCGCATCTCTCGCCAAAAGCCGATGCTTTCCCGAACACCAACCGGGCGGCGGCGGCGAATAAATCCTCGAATAACGAAAAACGAAAGGTGTTTCGATATATTTCCGACGACGGAGAATTTTCGATTGAAATATTTTCTAAAAATAAATCTTTCGGAAATACCGAAATCAGAGACGCCTTGCAAAAAGCTCTCGACAATCTTCAGACCAAACAGCACAATAATACATAATCTTTATTATCGGACGCAGTGAATATATTTCCCGCACGGGAAATGTTTTATCATTTGTCCGGTTAACTGAAAGTATTGTCAGCCGTTAATTCAAAGTATTGTCAACGACACTTAACGTCTTTCCTTTCAAGCACTTATAGCTATCACCGTTCATTGTCAAAATATTCTTGTCAATCCACCGGTGAAAATCAGCGGTATTAATCGCTGATTTACATATCTTCTATTAAATGAGTAGACACCACTTGCGTTGAATTCATTCGCTAACAATTTGCATTCATAAAATAACCAGTAGCATTCAAAAGCATAAATTCTTTTCAATATCGGTGCTGGTAAAAGATAGCTCGGTGGACTCCATTGCATAAGCGGACCAGCGAGCGACTTTGGTCAGTGTTGCCCAAAAAGCGTTATTGGGTGATCTACTCCTTCAAAATACATCCGCCAAATAAAATAGGCGTTTGCGCTAGGGCAAATTCTTCCTTTACAGGTCAGCATAAACCTATTCCACCAAAGTTTTCTGCCACAGTTCTGAATACACTTAAGGTGCTGCCGCAATTGTGTCTTTATGAAATGCCGTCTAATTGCTTTGTAAATATTGAATAGTTCCCTGTTCCATTCACTTCCTCCCCTGTATCTGTGCTACGGAAATCCGATTTCTAATAATTCGTAGTTTTCGCAGTTTTGGGCGGAAAATTTTCGGGCTACCGCATTAGCTTGCTAATATGGTAGCCCGAAAAAATAACGAATTTTCAATTTATTTGTAAAAAATTCATCTAGAAAATTAAAGGTTTTATTTGCCTATGCTTCAATTAATTAGTCTGAATATCAGCCGGCATCGGAGTTACTACGGAAATTTTGCCGCTGCCGGAAGACGGCACCCAAAACTTCCGCCCGTCGTAAAGTAATCCGTACGGAGACGCAGAAACCGTATGACTGCTGAGAATCGAGCCGTCGGAAAGTCTGACTCGGTAAACCAGGCTTTCTCCATTGGCGACAATCCACATATATCCCTGTGCATAATACATTCCGGCAACTCCGTCACCTATTTTGTAGTTTCCGATAAGGTTTCCGCTCGCGGAGAATTTGACAATGTTGCCGCTAAAAAAGTTACTTACCCAGATACCGGTTCCGTCAAAAGCAACACCGAAGGCGCCTTTTCCGCCGGAGGCGAAGGTGGCGGTTTCGCCGCTGGCTATATTGATTCGGGTTACCGAGTGGCTTTTACTGTTTGCCACCCAGATATTGGTTCCGTCAGTTTCCATCATGGCGGGTTTTTTCCCGACTTTGTAGGTGGCTGAAACCGTTGCTGCGTCTACCGGAATTTTTTGCACCGTATTCGCAATTCTGTTTACTACCCAGATATGACCGTCCTTAGCCAGAAGAAATCCGGGTCCTCGATTGACCCTGACCGTAGCGAGAACGGCTCCGTTATTCACGTCCATCTTCACCACGTCGTCCGAGGCGTAACGACTTACCCAGATATATCTCCCGTCATACGCTATTCCAAGCGGATTTCCGGTAATTTCATAATTACCTGCGACAGAGCCGGTCGAGCTGTTTATTTTTGTGACGTTATTGCCGAATTGATTGGCTATCCAGACATACGCTCCATCAAAAACCGCAAACTCAGCGCCTGCGCCACCGGCAGTATAGTTAGTAGTTTGCTCGCTGCTCGGCGTCACCGTGTTTTGAGAAAATACCTGCTGGATTGACATCGAGCAGATTTCTACCGTTAACAGAAGCGCGAAGAGCGCCGTTTTTAAAATCATGCTTTTCATTTTCCGCCTCCTTTTTTCGTGCCTTGTCTGTAGCCGCCTTTTTTTCTTTCTTTCCGGGCTAAATACTTCTCTTTAAGCGACTCGTCCAGCCAAAGCAGCGATTCGACTATTACTTCAGGATCGCCTAAGCCCGGACAAGATGCCCAATACTGCATCGGCTCATTGCCGTAGCGGACATTTCCCGTATGCTGAGTTTTATCTTTATCTACTTTCGGGTCAGGGTCTACGAATCCCTGTCGGCGTCTGATTAATTCAATATCTTCCGGTTTTCCGGTCAGAAATAACCAGCCCGGCTTCGCCTTCATCGCCCGCGCGTGAGCATTCAAAACTTCAACCGTGTCCTGCACGGGCTTTAAAGTAATGGAATACATAAAAACATCTTTGCCGACCATATCGCCGAGCATTTCCTGGGCTAGTGCCAGATTGCGGCTGATGGTCGAGCAAATCCCGTCGCAGGTCGCATACATAAAGTTGATGGTCACGATTTTATCTTTTATTAAATCATCGTAAAATCTGACTTTTTTCCCCTCGTGCGTAAGTAATTCGACATTGGGAAAATACAAATCGCGCAGCCTTTGCCGGGAAGCCAAAATTAGTTTTTTGGTTTTTTCTTCATCAGTCAGGATATTCACATCGCCGGTGCGGGTTTGAGCGGCGGAATTTTGACTCAGGGCAAGACCCAACGACATCGAACCCAATGCCGAGAGAAAGTTTCTTCTGTTTATCTTTGACATATTTTTTTTCCTCCTGTAGCCATTGTTATTAAGGCTGAGTCTTGGTATCGCCGACGTCGTCTATTTCAAAAAGAACCATCATCGCGTGGTCTTCGTGGAGAACGTTATGGCAGTGAATCACATATTTTCCGATAAAATCACGAAACCGGAAAAAAACCTCTATAGTTTCATTCTCTCCGAGCCTGGCGACATCCTTGCGTCCGAATTCAAAAGAATTGCTCGGGATATTTACTCCGTTGCGTTTCAGCATTCTAAATTCCTCGAAATGAACGTGTATCGGATGTTCCCAACCGCCGGAGCCATTATGAAAAATCCATTTTTCCGCCGTATTTCTTTTGACCCGGAATCTGGGAGCAGCCGAGCATAGCCCGGCAAACTGATCGTTGACAGCCCACATCCCGTTTTTTCTCTCAAAATCAAAGGTGCGCGTTACCCGCGTCGTTAAGTTAGTCGGCGGCAAGGCATAGAACGACGGATTGGTTGCCGGATTGACACTCGGGTCGGATGGCGGAGCCGATCCGATGTTGATTTTCATCAGATAGTTTCCCTGACCTGCGGGAAGCGTATCGCCGGTCGGTCCGCGCCCGTCCTCCTGCTCCATTCTATTTTCAAGATAGACGGTGCTGATGCCCATCTGCTGAAGCACTTTGAAATCGATAATGATGTCGTTTCTCTCCGCTACGCTGATGGCGATATGAGTCTGCTGTATCGGATTCGGCAGTAAATTTCCGTCGGAAGAAATAACATAAAACGGAATCTGCTGGTTGAGATTATTCGGATTAGTCAGATACAAATCATAAAACCTTGACGGACCCGAGTTCAAAATGCGAAATCTGTATCTTCTCGCCTGCACGTCGAAAAACGGCTGCACCTTGCCGTTGACCAGAAACGTATCGCCCAGAATTCCGTCGAAGCTGGACATATCGAAGAAAATCTGACCGGTGGTGGGATCGATTGTTTTGTCGCCCAGCATAATGGGAATATCGTAATTGGGAAAGCTGGGCAGCTTGAATCCGGTATTTTCGTTGCCCGTATCCTGCGAGTTGAAAAGCAAATAAAACGCGGCAAGCCCCTTGTAAACATTTTGTGCCGTAAAGTCGTGACGGTGGTCGTGAAACCACAGTGAACCCATTCTTTCGTTCGGGTCGCCAAGCGGCGGATGCGACGAAGCAAAGCCAGCCGCAATGTTCGGATAATGATGGTCATACCATTTACCCGTGCCGAAATAATCACAGGGATGCCCGTCGCTTTCCGACGGCGTGTGCCCGTTATGAAGGTGCGTCGAAACTGACGGAAGCCCGAAGCCTCCCGGCGGCGGTCCCGCAGGAAGATTATTATAGTTTCTCATCAAAACGCGACGATTGTATTGGGCGACGATAGTCGGTCCCGGACTTCTTCCGTCATAGCCCCAAATATATTGCGCGTCCAATTGCGGATGAATCGAAACGAAATTGGCTTGTTGATTAATTTTATAAAAATCCGTATTGGCAAAATCAAACGGATACTGGTGATTTCTCGTCCTGGCTTCTCCGGCTCCGGTATTCGGAGCAATCGTCGGTGCCGGTCCCAGAGTCGGCGGCGGCAAGGCGGGATTTGAATTAGGCGTTTCCTTGACCTTAATCGGCAAACCGCCGTTCATGGCGGTCGGAAGCGGCTCCATAAAAGGCGGAACCGCCGGACTCAGCGACTGATGCAGCGGAACGCGATGCTTCGGGTCTGCCCATCTGGCGCTTAAACCTTTGATGGGGACGAGCATGCCGGCGCTGGTCAGCAATCCCATCTTTATCATTTCCCGCCGGCTGAGTTGGGCGGCGATAATTTCTCTCCGGTTTTTAGTCGCTTCGGCAATTTCCTTTAAGGTTTTTTTGGAATGCTTTTCACTCATAGATAGATTTCTCCTAAGGTTGTTATGAATCTGTTTCAAGTTGCAGAAACCTGAATTTAGGCACAGCCCGGCTTTTCGGGCGCTTAGTTATGCGACATAGTCGCGAAATTAATGGAGCGTAAGAAAAATTTTAAAACTCTAAACAAAAACTGATTTCACTATCAGGATAGTTTGAGAAATTAGTTGTAAAAAAGTAAGACAACCGATTTGATTGATAGTGAATGAAATATATCACAAAATCTTTTTTCTACCTAGAAAATTTTTACCTGTTGCGCGACCGCGACTGATTGAAAAGTCAGACTATCAATACAGTGCCGTTTCAGATTATAAAAAGACAGTTTTTAAAATTATACCGGAACTGAGCTTCCAAGTATCTCGAAAAATTGAATAAAACGTTTAGTTACTTGAGCAATTTGACGATTTTCTCTAAACTGCGGGCGCGCAGCTG
>DASVRL010000034.1:0-4598 GCA_036388635.1 Pyrinomonadaceae bacterium | reverse complement strand
AAGACCAGGCGACGGGCGAGAGCCGCAAGATAAAAGACATTATCTCAGCCACATTTTTTATCAATCTGCTGCTCGGTTTAATCGGCATCGTTTCGGTTTTTTTGCTTTCCGGCTGGCTGGTTTCCGACGTTCTGAACATCGAGGCGGAATCGCATTCCAGAACCGTAACTGCTCTTTATATTGCGTCTACGGCAATTTTTTTTACGCTCTTTACACAGGTTTTCAGCGCGATTGTGCAGGGGCTTCACCGTTTTGACATCTATTCCAAGATACTGAATTTTTCCAGTATTTCGATGCTGCTCGGCAATTTGATAATTGCCTGGCTCGGCGGCGGACTTATCGCGTTGTTCTGGTGGAATTTATTTATTACGTGTGTGACTTGCGCGCTGTTTTACGCCAGCGCCAAAAGGCTTCTGCCGGATTTTTCCGTCACGCATCGCTTTAATAAAGACGCTTTAAAACTTGTCGTCGGTTTCAGCGCGGGCGTCGTCGGCTATCAGATTCTGGGAAACGTCTGGCTTCTTTTCGAGCGCATCTGGATCACGCGCCAGCTCGGGACGGAAAGCCTGACGCATTACGTCGTGCCGATGACGGTCAGTTTTCAGATTCAATATTTTATCGCCAGTCTGGTGATAGTCATTTTTCCGCTCGCCAGCGAACTGCAAAACGACCGCGAAAAGCTCGAAAGGCTTTACACCAAAGCGACGAAAATAATCACGATGATGGTCGTTTTTATTGCGGCGACGATAATCGTGCATAGCCGTCTGTTTTTAGGCTTATGGATGGGCGCGGAATTTGCCGATGCGAGCACGAATCTTTTGATTATTCACACCGTCAGTTTCAGTCTGGTGGCGATTTTGACGGTTTCGTGGCAGATGACGGAAGGACTCGGCTACCCGAATTTTTATTGTTATCTCTATGTGTTATGTTTATTAATTAGTATTCCGCTGATGATTTTTTTGAGCTACGATTACGGAAACGAAGGCGTGGCAATCGGTCGTCTGGTCGGCTACGCGGTTTCATTTCTTTCGATTATTTACGTCGAAAAATGGTTTTTTAAACGGATTCTCGCCGGTTTCTGGCTGAATCTTCTGGGTCGTCTGCTGCTTGCCGCCGGCGCGACTGTTTTTGTCGAAGAATTGAGTATTGATTATTTGCCGCACGGCTGGCTTGCGCTTTTTACATCGAGCTTTCTCGGCGGCGTTACGTATCTCGCGGTTTTGTGGTTGTTGGGATTTGTCACCGAAGACGAAAAAATCCTGGTAAGAAACGTTTTCGGAAAATAATAAAGTTGTCATAAATATATAATTTAGATGAGCGAAAAATTAAGACTCGTGCAGAGAGTCGAATTCATCAAGGAAGCGTGTCGCGGGAAAAAAGTCTTGCATCTCGGCTGCACGGATTATCCTTTTACCGAAAAGATGATCGAGTTCAATCAGCTTCTTCATTTCGAGCTGGCGAAAATTGCGGGCGAGCTTTACGGTTTTGATTTCGACCAGAAAGGAATCGACATTTTAGCCGCGCACGGAACGAAAAATCTTTTTCGCGCGGATCTGGAAAAGCTCGAAGAAGTCGATTTAAATGAAAAATTCGACGTGATAATCGCGGGCGAGATGATCGAGCATCTGTCGAATCCGGGGCTTTTCCTGCGCGGCATCAAGCGTTTTATGCACCGGGACACGATTTTGCTCATCACGACGATAAACGCTTACAGCGCGCTGCGCTTCGCCCTCTACGGCTTGCGCGGAAAAGGCGGAAAAAACGAGCCGGTGCATCCCGACCACGTGACGTATTTTTCCTATTCGACGCTGAATCTGATGCTGAAACGCGAGGATTTACGGGTCAAGGAGTTTTGCTTTTACGACCTCGGACCGGAACACCGGCAGCATAATCCCTGGTATTATAATTTTATAAACGACGTCGGCGTAAAAATTTCACCGCAGCTTGCGGACGGCGTGATAGCGGTTTGCCAGCTCAGTTAAAGTATTTTTATTTTCAGGAAGAAAACGCGTGATTGCTCAAAAAATAGAAATCACCTGGCTTAATCTAATCAGGCTATATACATTTTATTTTCCCGTAAATCGCGGCAAATGGCGCGCCTCGGCTTTTGCCAGAAAACTTTGCCGGCATCTGCCGGAAAAAGTTCTGGCGACGACAAAAGACGGGAGACGTTTGTATGTCGCTTTGTCGGATTGGGCGGGCGAGTCGATTTTTTTTCTGGGAAAACACGAGCAGTTCAGCGCCGAGCTTTTTGCGCGGCACATAAAAAAAGGTTTCATTTGTCTGGACGTCGGCGCAAACATCGGCTGGCATACGACTTTGATGAGCCGTCTGAGCGGAGCGGAAGGCGAGATTCACGCTTTCGAGCCGGTTCCGCCGACATTCGACGATTTAAAAAAAAATGTTTCCTTAAACGACGAAGGCGCCAGAGTTTTTCTGAACAATTTCGGTCTCGGCGACGCGGAAGCGACGGCGGAAATTCATCTTTTCAACAATTTACCCAGCGGACACGCGACGCTTGCCGGTAAAGACAATCAGCCTTCGACCGTTTTTCCGATTAAGATAAAAACGCTCGATTCGTATCTGGAAGAAAAAAATATTCGGCGCGTCGATTTTATCAAAGTCGATATCGAAGGCGCCGAAATGATGTTTTTAAAAGGCGCGCAAAGGGTTTTCGAGCAGGAAATCGCGCCCGTGATTTATATGGAAATGACGCTGGAAACGTCGGCAGAGTTCGGCTATCTGCCGAACGATTTAATTGTTTTTCTGAAAAACAAGGCGAGCTACCGATTTTTCCGGATTGATGAAGCCGGAGGGAAACTCGTTGAAATAGAAGGATTTGCGCCGGACGACGTCGGGGCAAATGTTTTATGTCTGCCGCAAAATTCCAATTAATTTGAATACTATCACTGTATGAATTTTTTCGAATCGTCAAACGCCCGTCTGTTCGTTTTCTTTCTGCTGCTGGCGGTTTTTACCTGTCTGCCGATTTGGGCGGTCGATTATTTTATCAATCAGGACGGCTCGGGACACGTCTACAGCGCGTCCCTGATGACCGAGCTTTTAAAAGGCAATCCGGCGGTTTCCGAAATTTACACTTTCAACTCCATTTCCTTTCCGAATTCGAGCGGACACTGGATTCTGATTTTTCTACTGCTCTTCTTTTCGCCGTTTACCGTAACAAAAATCATTGTAACATTTACCTATTTAGGTTTGGTCGCGGCGGTCGGCTGTCTGCGTTTGATAACGGTCGGGCGCGAAGGCGTCGCTACATCTCTTTTAATCGGCGCGGCAATCGGTTTTAACTGGCTTTGGCTGATGGGCTTTTACAATTTCACCATCGGCGTCATCGGTTTTACGTTCACGCTCGGGCTTTTTTATCGCTGGCGCGAAAATATGAATTTACTGCGCGCCTTACTTTTGGCGGCGCTTTTGGTGCTCGTCTATTTCAGTCACATCATCGGCTTTGGAATATTAGCCGGAAGCATCTGTTTGCTGAGCGTCTTTGTTCCGCCGTCGCATTGGAAAAAAACTCTGACGTGGACGGCGCTGGCTTTTCTGCCGATTGTGCCGCTCTTAATTATTTATAAATTGTTGAGCGAAGCGGGCGGCGGATTTTCGCCGGTCTGGCGCAATTTGAGCGACCCGTATTCGATTACAAGCTGGATTACGCAGCTTAGAAGCGCGGATTTATTTGTCATCATCAGCCGCAAAACATTTCCGTTTACAAACGCCAACTCGAATATTTTCGCCGTTTTTACGCCGGGTTTATGGCTGCTCGGCGGAGTTTTCTGTTTAGCGACGGCGACCTGGTTTTCTTTCCGTCAGCAGCAGCGAGGCTTTTTTAAAAAATATTATGCCTTTGCGGTTTTGTTCGGAGTTTGTATTTTTATCGCGATGTTTGCGCCGGACGATTTTCAATTGACGCACGGCGGCGTTTTGCGCGAAAGATTTTTGTTGTGCGGCTTGATTGCGTTTGTGCCTTTGTTTAGAACAGATAACTCGGTTTGGTTAAAGCGAGTTGCGCAGTTTTGCTTAGCCGTCGTGATTATTTTTCAAACGCTGGCTTTGTGGGAATATTCTCTGCATTCCAATCATCTGGCGAAAGATTTGGTTGCCGCTCAGACTGCCGTCGAAGAAAATAAAAGGCTCGTTTCCGTCAGCATTATCGAAGACGGTCTGCGTTATCATTCGCTGCCGACCGGACAGATGGACAATTATCTCGGCATCGGCAAAAACGTGCAGGTCTGGGACAATTATGAAATCGGGCATTATTTGTTTCCGATTGTGGCAAAAGAGATTTCGCACCGGCAGTTTGTGCTCGGCTACACCGGAAGCAATGTTTTCGCCCTGAACGATAAAAGCGTAAATTTCGATGAAAAGCTTCTAAAGCTGGAATCTTTGCTGGAAGCCAATAATCATAAAATCGACACGCTGCTAATTTGGGGAAAAGACGCGCGCGTCGAAACGGTTTTGGGCAGATGGTTTGAAACCGAACCTTATTTTCAGAGCGGAGAGGTTCGCCTGTTTCGTCACCGATAAAGAAAACTGTTAAAATCAAACGTCACCAATTAATTTCAAATGAGTAAAAAAGTTGT
>DASVRL010000033.1:0-24443 GCA_036388635.1 Pyrinomonadaceae bacterium | reverse complement strand
TCGAAACGGACAACTGGTTATCTTCCCTTGGAAAAGCTCGCCGCTGCGAAAGCGGCGAGCTTTATTATTTTTTTCGCGTTAATAAATATTTTCCGGCACAGGCAACCGTAGGCGAAAACCCGCATCAAAGTAAGTCCTGGGGGTGATATTATATGATAAATGATAATACCAACGGGGCGACTGGCAATTAACAAGTCGCACCCGAAAACAAACAAAAAAACAGCATACTTTAAAACGGTATGCTGTTTTTATTTTTTCTCATCAGAGCTGCCGCAAACCTTTTGCAAGCAGCAAAATCCTTTGTTTTTCACTTAACGGTTCCGCGATTGCGAAGCCGGATAAGCTCCTCCAGGCTGGCGTTGTTATAACCCTGCGATTTCGCGCGCCGGATAAATTCGCGGTCGACCTCGTGATTCTTTAATCGAATCGCCGTTTCCGCCGACACGTCAGCGTAACCTTCCGCCTTTATTTCGCTGATGAAATCGGCTGTTACGTCGTGATTCTTGAGCCTGATCAATCCGTCAATCGAGAGATTTTCGAAACCGGCGCTTTTCATCTCGTCGATAAATTCCCTCGTGATGTCGTGGTTGCGCATTCGGATAAGCTTTTCCAGCGGTTGGCGCTCAAAGCCCATCGCCCGTGCGTCGCTCACAAAAGCGGCGTCGATGTTGTGATTGCGGGCGCGGACGAGTTCTTCGACGGTCAGATTTTCGTAACCGGCGGCTTTCATCTCGCGGATATATTGAACCGTAATATCGTGAGTTTGCGCGCGTCTGAGTTGTTCGAAAGTCAGTTTGTCGTAACCGGCGGCTTTCAGGTCTTCGAGGTATTTTATCGTCAAATCGTGCAGCGCCGCGCTGAGCAGATTTTCTTCGGTCAGATTGCCGTAACCGCGAGCGCGCATCTCGGCAACGAATTTTTCGCTCGGCGTCAAAGTCCAGAATCCGGTGCCGCGCCCTTCGCTGAAATAACCTTCGCAGGCGAAGGTTCCGGCTTCGCGGACAATATTAAAGCTGACATCGATTCTTGCCGCCGCCCGCGCTGCCGCCGGCAATCCCTGCAATTCGCCGACGCGCAGATTTTCGCCGGTCATATTAAAGCTGCCGTTCGCGGAGCGGCGCTGAAACCGGAAATGAATCTCGCCCGCTTTATTGCGGTCAAATTCGGCATTCCATTCGCCCTTGATTTGCTTTTGCGCCGCTTGCGCGCCGACGCTTCCCGCCTTCTCGCCGGTTATCATAATAACGGCGAGAATCGCCAGCAGCCCGAAAGAAAGCAGCAGCGGAGCGCGCCGGGATTTCCCGTTAAGCGAAAATTGCCGCGCCGCGGCGCCGGTTTGAAACGTTTTCATAATTGTCTCCTGTGTTGTTTATCTAAAAAACACCGTAAACCGCTCTTTTGTGACAATTATTACACTGAAAATGTTTATTTAACGATTAACCGTCTGCCGGGCGGAGACGATTTTTTGTCGGGAGCGGATGATAACGCCGTCGCAGTGCGTGCTGACGCGAATTTTTCGCGCTTCGCCGCCGCTGCTGCCGGATTCGGCGAAAGATTTTGTCGGAATATAAGTCACGACGTATTGAGAATCAATTGCCTGGGCGATTTCCTGCGCGAAAGTCCACATTGTTTCCAATTCTTCCGGCGCTTGAAACATTCCGCCCGTATCTTCGGCAACCGTCTGCAGCTGCGTTTCGCTTTTGTTCCATTGTTCGAGTTTTTGTTTGGCGAGCTTCAGTTTTCCGTTGTCGAGCCGGACGATAAACAGGCGCTCGGCTTTAGCCATGCGACGAAATCCGTCGCGCATATTTGTCGGAAGTCCCTGAATAATTATTTCGAGCTGGTATTCGGGCAGGCGCGGCGTTTCGATTTCTTCGCCGATTTGGATGCGGCGCGTCATCGGTTTGGCGCGTTTCGCCTCCATTTTGTTGTAGGCGATAACGTGGACGGTAATGTTGGCGGCGAGCAGATTTTCCAGAGCCTTTTGGCGCTCGTTTTCGCCGGCGAGACTGTCTAATCCGTCGCCGATAAAAACCAGATGGCGATTTTCCGAAGGGCGCGTTTTGAACATTTCGACCGCCGCGTTTACCGCATCGGAAAAGCGCGAGCGATTGCCGCTGAAAAGCTTTTTGTCCAAATCGCTCTGCACGCTTTCGCGATTTTCCGTCCAGCCGGAAACCGTCTCGATTTTATCGTAAGACTGCATCACGCCGAGCGTGTTGCCGGGAGAAATTTTTTCGACCAGAAGCTTCGCCGTCAGGCGCGACATATTCAGAGTTTTGGCGAAATTCAGATTGCCGCCCGTGTCGAGCAGCAGCAAAACGCTGGCGGGAAGCTTTTTCATACTTTCGATTTTCTGCGGCGCTCCGCTCTCGACGATCAATAAATCGTCGGGCTTTAAGGTCGGAACAAATTTCCCTTTCACCGTCTGCGCCGTGACGTTCAGGCGAACTTCTTCGGTCAGAATTTTTATCGGCTCTTCCGGCGGCGGAGTCGGAGCCGGAGCCGGAGCCGGTTCCTGCGACAAGCCGGGAAAAGAAGATAAAATTATGAGAGCCGCGATCCAAAACCATTTTCCGTGATGAATTTTCATTTATTTATAATCCGCCGGCTGCCGCGACGGTTGTTGCAGTTTTTATTGACTTATTGTAAAAATACTGGCATAAAATAAGACGGAACAAGTTTTATGATGGTTGCTTCGGGCATAATTATTATTAGCGAAAGGGACTTTGCTCCTTGATGGAGCGCGAGCCGAAGGTAATCGTTTGCTCAAAAGTCCCAAGTCTGACGAAAAAGGCTTGGGACTTTTTTCATTTTGACATTTATCATTTAACATTTATCACTTAACAAATGTTGAATGATAAATGGTCAATGTTAAATGTTAAATTTATGACTGAACCTTTAGAACTGAAAAAAACCGTTAACCTGCCGAAAACGAATTTCGCGCAGAAGGCGAATCTCGGTCAATCCGAGCCGGCGCGTTTGAAAAAATGGACGGACGCCGGGCTTTACGAAATGATTTCCGAAGCGCGGCGCGGCGCCGAGAAATTTATTCTGCACGACGGACCGCCGTATGCCAACGCCGACATTCACATCGGCACGGCGCTCAACAAAATCCTGAAGGATTTGGTCGTCAAATCGCGCTCGATGATGGGTTTTGACGCGCCGTACGTGCCCGGCTACGACTGTCACGGCTTGCCGATTGAAACGCTGGTCGAGAAAAAGCTCGCCGAAAAAGGCAAAAACAAAGCCGATTTGCCGGTCGCCACGTTTCGCAAAATCTGCCGCGACCACGCCTCGCGCGCGATGGACGGGCAGACGCGCGATTTTTCGCGGCTCGGAATTTTAGGCGAGTGGCAGACGCCGTATTTAACGATGTCGAATGCGTACGAATCGGAGACGGCGCGGCTTTTCGGAAAGTTTCTGGAGCGCGGCTACGTTTATAAAGGCTTGCGTCCCGTCTACTGGTGCGTCCACGACCAGACGGCGCTGGCTGAAGCGGAAGTCGAATATAAACTGCACACTTCGCCTTCGATTTACGTCAAATTTCCGCTCGTGACGGACGCGGCTGAACTGGACGAAAAGCTCGCCGGCAAAAAAGTTTCGCTCGTTATCTGGACGACGACGCCCTGGACGATTCCGGCAAACTTGGGAATTGCCGTTCATCCGGATTTTGAATACGCGGCGGTCGAACATAACGGCGAAGTTTTAATCGTCGCTTCGGAACTCATCGGTTTTGTCGTCGTCAAAGTCGGGATCGGCAGCACAAATGAAGAAGGCGAGCGCCTGATACCGCCAATCCTAGCGAAATTTCCCGGCTCGCGACTGAAAGGAATGAAAGCGAAGCATCCGTGGATCGAACGCGAATCGCTGGTCATGAACGGCGACCACGTAACTCTGGGCGGCGAGGCGGACGCGGAAACCGAAATCGACGTCTCCGAAGCGCGAAACCGTTCGGAAACGACGAAAGCCGGAACCGGCTTGGTGCACACCGCGCCCGGACACGGACACGACGACTTTGTTATCGGCAAGGAATACGGCTTGGAGATTTATTGTCCGGTCGATAACGCGGGCAGATTTACCGACGAAGTCGAGCATTTCGCGGGCGAAAATATTTTTAAGGCGAACCCGCAGATTGTCGAATTGATGCGCGGGAACGGCTCGCTTTTGTTTGCGGAAAATTACGAGCATCGTTACCCGCACTGCTGGCGCTGCAAAAATCCGGTTATCTTTCGCGCGACGCCGCAATGGTTTATCTCGATGGATGAAGCGGCGAAAACGGGCGCGTCAAACTCGCTTCGCGCCGCCGCTTTAGAACAGGTTGCGCAGGTCAAATGGCATCCCGGCTGGGGCGAAAGCCGGATGGCGAATATGATTAAAGGTCGTCCCGACTGGTGCGTTTCGCGCCAGCGTTCGTGGGGCGTGCCGATTCCGGTTTTTTATTGTCAGGCGTGCGACGAAGCGATTGCCGACCCCGAAATCATCAATCACGTCGCCGATATTTTTGCCAAGGAGACGGCGGACGCCTGGTATGCGCGACCGGAAAGCGAGCTTTTGCCGGAAGGCTTTGCCTGTCCGAAATGCAACAGCGCGGATTTTCGCAAGGAAACCGACATTCTGGACGTCTGGTTCGATTCCGGCTCGTCGTGCGTCGCCGTTTTGGAAACGCGCGGCGAAAACTTAAGCTTTCCGGCGGACGTTTATCTGGAAGGCGGCGACCAGTATCGCGGCTGGTTTAATTCCAGTTTGATGTGCGGCTTGGCGTCGCACGACACCGCGCCGTATAAAACCGTTATCACGCACGGCTGGGTCGTGGACGGCGAGGGCAGAAAACAGAGCAAATCAATCGGCAACGTGACCGCGCCGATTGAAATCATCAACAAATCGGGCGCCGACGTTTTGCGTCTCTGGGCGGCGGCGGTCGATTACACGGAAGACGTGCGCTGCTCGGACGAAATCCTGCAGCGCGTCACGGACGCTTATCGCAAATTCAGAAATACTTTGCGTTACGCGCTCGGAAATCTCGACGGCTTTGATCCCGAAACCGATTTGGTGGAAAAACCGATTCTGCAATACGCGGGTGGCGCTGAAACGGACGAGATAGAAAATCTGCTCGAAATCGACCGCTGGGCGCTGGCGAATCTGGACGAAGTGACGGCGCGCGTCGTGGAGGCTTACGAAAATTACGATTTTCAAGTCGTTTATCAAACGCTTTATAATTTCGTCACCGTCACGCTTTCGGCGCGCTATTTCGACATCATCAAAGACCGGCTGTATATCTTTGCGCCGAACAGCCTGGAACGTCGTTCCGCGCAGACGGCGCTTTATCAAATCACGGATAAATTGTGTCGCCTGCTGGCGCCGATTATGGTTTTCACGGCTGACGAGGCGTTTGAAAATCTGCCGCATCAAAGATTAGCGTCGGTTCACCTGGCGCAGTTTCCGAAGGTTTCCGGCGCGGACAACGCGCAGCTTTTAGCCGATTGGGAACGGATTTTTTCGATGCGCGACGAGGTTTTGAAGGCTTTGGAAGAAGCCCGCAACGCGAAACAAATCGGCTCCGGTCTGGAAGCGAAAGTCGTTTTGACGACCGACAAGGAAACGACGCGTTTTCTGATTCCGTATTTTGAAGATTTGCGTTACATCTTTATCGTTTCGCAAGTAGAGGTTCACGAAGGCGAAAGTTTCGGCGTTCAAATTCAGAAAGCGGACGGCGCGAAATGCGAGCGCTGCTGGAATTATTCGACACGCGTCGGCGAATCGGAAAAATATCCGACCGTTTGCGAAAGATGTCTCGCGGCGCTCGACGAGATCGAGCGGGCGGAAAGCGCGGCAGCCTAAACGTTTATGTTTATTCGACGACTGGACGAAAGCGCGGAGCTGCATCTATTGCAAACGCGTCACGCCGAACAATTGTTTGATTTGCTGAAAGCGGATTGGGCGTATTTCAGAGAATGGATGCCCAATCTGCACGACGATTATTCGGTCGCCGATTCGGCGGGCTTTATTCGCGGCTCGCTCAGTCGTTTTGCCGAAGGCACGGAAATCAGCGCGGGAATTCGCCGTGGTGACGGCGAATTAGTCGGGTTCGTCTCTTTAAAATCCATCAGCGAGCTGCACCGAACCGCGAATATCGGTTATTTTCTGTCGTTTGATGCGCAGGGCAGCGGCTTGGTGACGAAGGCTTGCCGCGTGATGCTCGATTACGCTTTCGGCGAATTAAAGCTGAACCGCGTGGACATTTACTGCGCCGCCGAAAATGCGAAAAGCCGCGCCGTCGCCGAAAGACTGGGCTTTACGCACGAAGGAACTCTGCGCGACGCGCAATGGGTACACGTAAAATTCGTCGATCTGGCGGTCTACGCAATGCTGGCGCGCGAATGGGAAATCGGCTAAAAGATAAATTTATGTTGAAAAAATCATTGTTCGGTTTATTTATCGTTTTGATTTTTGCTTCGGGCGCTGCTGCCGGCGCGCAGGCGGTTTACACGCCGGCGAAAGGCTCGGCTGAACGGACAGCGATTCTAAACGCCCTGCGCCTTCCGGTCGAAAAGAAATTGAAACAAAAAATCAGCTTTTCGACCGACCATTTCAAAGCGAACGGCAACTGGGCTTTTCTGAGCGGCGAGCCGCAAACGCCGAACGGCGGCAGACCGAATTATCGCAGCACGCCCTACCGCGACGCGGTCGATTCCGGCGCTTTCGACAATAATTTTTTCGCGCTTTTAAGGAAAACCGGCGGAAAATGGAAAGTCGTCGTCTACGCCATCGGCTGCACGGACGTTTGTTATGTTTCATGGTGGAAAGATTACAAAGCGCCGAAAGCGATTTTCCCGTACACCGAGTAAAACGCGTAAAAAATGATTTCTTTATTGCACGTTTGTCGCCGCGCGTTTCTTTTTCACGCCGTTTCATCTAAACTTTTCTTGTGACGAAAAAAGATTTTTTCTGGAAAATTGCATATCTCGTAATGGCGGGCGGCGTTTTTCTGGTTGACCAGATGACGAAAGCCTGGGCGGTGCGGCGGCTTCGTTTCGGCGGCGACAAAACCGTTATCGAAAACTTTCTGAATTTTTCCTACGCCCAAAACACGGGCGTCGCCTTTAGTATGTTTGAAAACGGCGGCGACGGCGGGCGCTGGGGATTATCGGCGGTGGCGGGCATCGCGGCGGTGCTGGTTTTGTTTTATTTCTGGCGCATTCCGCGCACGAATGACCGGCTGATGAGCGCGCTGGCTTTGCTGCTGGCGGGCATTGTCGGAAATCTGACCGACCGCCTGCGGCTCGGTTTCGTAATTGATTTTATCGACGTGCAGTTCGGCTCGTGGCACTACCCGACCTTTAACGTGGCGGACGCGGCAATCTGCGCCGGCGCGGGCTTGCTGATAATCGATATGTTTTTTAACCGGAAGAAAGCCGAAGAACCGAAAACGAAAACCGCATGACCGACGTCACTCTGCGCGAAATAACGCCCGAAAATTTTGCCGCCGTCATCAATCTCGACGTTGCCGAAAACCAGAAACTTTTCGTCGCGCCGAACGTTAAATCAATCGCGCAGGCGAAAATTTACCCGAACTCCATTCCGCTCGCGATTTATAGCGACGACGACGACGGCGAGGAACTGGTCGGTTTTGTAATGTACGGCTATGAACCGGACGATGGAAAATATTATCTGGGGCGTCTGATGATTGACGCAAAACATCAGGGCAAAGGCTACGGCAAAGCGGCGGTGCTGGAAGTCATCCGTCGAATGAGCGAAATCGAAGATTGCCGGGCAATTTATCTGAGCTTTGTGCCCGAAAACACGGGCGCGGAAAAGCTTTATTCGAGCGTCGGCTTCGAGCGCACGGGCAAACTCAACGGAGACGAGATTGTGATGAGATTTACCATAGAAAACAACGGCAATCTAAAATCGGCAATCTAAAATCGTCAATCTATATTATGTATCCGGAACTTTTTCGCATCGGCGATTTCCCAATCAATACTTACGGCTTGCTGCTCGCGGTCGGAATGATGCTCGCGCTTTTCGTCGCCGCGCGTCTGGGCGCCAAGGACGGTTTGCCGCGCGAGCGAATGTATGATCTGGGTTTGTGGACGCTTATCGGCGGGCTGCTCGGCTCGAAACTGCTGATGCTGTTTGTCGATGACGCTTACCGAAACAACATCTGGAACATTTTCTCGCTCGATTTTCTGCGTTCGGGCGGCGTTTATTACGGCGGGTTTTTAGGCGGGTTTTTCACGCTGTTCTTTTTGATTCGCTGGTATAAGCTTTCCTTCTGGAAAGTCGCCGACGCGTTTGCGCCCGGGCTGGCGCTCGGACAATTTTTCGGTCGCGAAGGCTGTTTTGCCGCCGGCTGCTGCTGGGGAAAACCGACGGATTTGCCGTGGGGCGTTCATTTTACCGAGCAGGCGCACGAATTTACGGGCGTCCCGATTTACGGCGAAGGCAACAGCCCGCTTTACCTGCACCCGACGCAGCTTTACGAATCAATCGCGATGCTGATTGTTTTCGGCGCGCTGGTTTACCTGCACAGGCATAAGCGTTTCGACGGTCAGGTTTTGATTGCTTACGCGATTATTTACGCGCTCGTCCGGTTTTCCATCGAGTTTGTCCGCGACGACCCGCGCGGCGATTTGCTCCGCTTGACGACTTTGACCGGACTTTCGACTTCGCAGATTATCAGCCTGGTGGTCGCCACGGGCGCGATTGTTTTTATGATTGTCAGAGCGCGCCGCGCCGCTAAACCACCGATAGATTAATTATTTTTGCATTGTCAGAAGAAATAACAACTTTAAATTTTCAAGCTGCCGTCGAAGACGCGGGAAAACGTCTCGACGCTTTTCTCGCCGAAAAAATCGAAAAATGGTCGCGCTCGCGCCTGCAAAGATTGATTGACGACGGCGACGTTTCGGTCAACGAAAACCAGGCGAAATCTTCCTACAAACTGCGCGCGGGCGACGAAATCGAAGTCGAGCTGAGCGAGCTGCCCGTGGCGGCGTTCGAGCCGGAAAATATTCCGCTCGACATCGTCTACGAAGACGAATTTCTCGCCGTTATCAACAAACGCGCCGGAATGGTCGTGCATCCGGGCGCGGGCGTTTCAAGCGGAACGCTGGCAAATGCGATTGCTTATCATTTCAACCTGGAGCATTCAGCCGCCGCCGCTGGCGGCAATCAGCCGGCGGGTTTTCGCGTCGGCATCGTTCACCGCCTTGATAAAGACACTTCGGGCTTAATTGTCGTGGCTAAAAATCAGGAAGCGCACGACGCTCTGAGCGAACAGTTTCGCAGCCGCGAGGTTTTTAAAAGCTATCTGGCGCTGGCGCACGGCGAAATCGAAGAAACGAGCGGAACGATTGACGCGCCGATTGCGCGCGAAAAACACAACCGGACGAAAATGTCGGTGCGCGCTCACGGGCGCAACGCGCTGTCGCTCTGGAAAGTGCGGCAGAGATTTGAAAAATTCTCGCTGCTCGGCGTCGAAATCAAAACCGGCAGAACGCATCAGATTCGCGTTCATCTCGCCTATATAAATCATCCGGTCGTCGGCGATGAAACTTATAATTCCGGGCGCGACAAAACCGTCAGGGATTTGGAAATCCGCCGCGCCATCGCTGATTTAAACCGCTTTTTCCTGCACGCCGAAAAATTGTCGTTCACGCACCCGCAAACAATGGAAAAAATGAATTTCAACGCGCCGCTGCCGCCGGAATTAAACGCCTTTCTCGAAATTCTGCAAAAACACGGATAACGAAAAACGGAAAACGGAAAATAAAATCACTCTTTAAATTTTCCGTTTTCCGTTATGCTTTATCCGTTTTCCGCTCTAACGTTTTTTTATCGCGAACAGTTGGTCGAATCTTTCAAACAATTAAACTTTACGATGAAAGGCGTATCGGCGTGAAAGCGTTCGCCGTCGGCGCTTTGGACGGTGATTAAAAACGCGTCCGGCGCAATCGCGCCCGCCTCCGGTTTTTCGATAACTTTGCCGACGACATAAGAGGTGACCGACGACGGGTTATCGAGTCCTTTTATAGACTGTGCGACCAGACCTTTACGCGTTAAATCCTGAATTTCCTCGACCGTCTTGATAAGCGGCGTTCCGTCCAGCGACAAACCGTTTCTCTGCGCCAGAATCGACAGTTCTTTTTGCCCGTCGTCGGTGTTCGCTCGCGCGGTGTATTTCACCTCGACCTGAACGCTGAGACCGAGCGGGTTTTTCTCAAAATAAGTGTCCTTTAAATCGATGACGCTTGCCTGTCGCTGGCGGTTTCTGACGAAATCGCTCGGGAAAATATACATCGGAAAATACTCGGCGGCGGTCTGAGCGGAAGCGCCCGCCGGATCGCTGCGAAAGCTGTGCTTGAACAATTCGCCGTAAAGATTCCAGTAAATCGGTTCGCCGTTCTGGTTGTAAGCGGGCAAAACGGCGGTGATGCGGACGCCGCGAAAGCGTTCGTCGCCGGTCGTATCGAACACCGAAAGATTGTCGCTGCCGTTGCGGCGGTTGACGATTAAGCCCGGCTCGACGCCGTTGTCGTAATAATACCGGCTGCTGAAATCAAACGGGCGGATTTCTTCCGCCAGTCCGAGCAAAGCCGGGTCGGAGGCAAGCGATTTTTGCCCGAAGATTGAGATGCAGCCCGTCAGGATGATGACGCAGACGAGCGCGAATTTTGTATTGAATATATAATTTCTTTTCATTGTTTAAAACCTTCCTTGTTTTTTATTTTTTATGTGCCCTCCGCTCTTACAGTCCGTTTGGGAATGGAAAAAGACAATGCGCTGAAAATTTATTTTCGGCTTGTTTGATTGACAGCAATTCTCAAACTGTTTTAGAACTTGATAAACGCATTTCATTTTCGTTCTAAGATTTCCTTTATGAAAAAACCGATTTTAGTCTTCCTGCCGGGTCTTGTTTTCTTTGTTTTTCTTTCCGCTAATCTTTTCGCCCAGACCAAAGATTACACGCGCTACGTCAATCCTTTCGTCGGCACGGGCGGGCACGGGCATACGTTTCCGGGCGCGACCGTGCCGTTCGGTTTCGTCCAGCTTTCGCCCGATACGCGGATGGACGATTGGGACGGAAGCAGCGGCTATCATTATTCCGACAACCAGATTTACGGCTTTTCGCACACTCATTTAAGCGGCACGGGCATTCCCGATTACTGCGATATTTTGTTTGCGCCGACCGCCGGCGAGCCGGAGTTTTTCGCGCGCAAAGGCGATTTGAGCGAGAACGGTTACGCTTCCGCGTTTTCGCATCAAAACGAAAAAGCCGAGGCGGGCTATTATTCGGTCAAACTGGACGAAGGAAATATTCTGGCGGAAATGACGGCGACCGCGCGCGTCGGTTTTCACCGCTACACTTTTCCGGCGGGCGGCGACGCGAATTTGATTCTGGATTTGAAGCACCGCGATAAAGTGCTGGATTCGGAGCTGAGAATCACGGGCGCGAATCGCATCGAAGGCTTTCGCCGTTCGAGCTCGTGGGCAAAAGACCAAATCGTTTATTTCGCCGCCGAATTTTCCGAGCCGTTCACCGATTACGGCGTCGTGCTCGACGACAGCGGCGCGCCGGAAAAAATCGACAAATCAAAAGGCAAAAACATCAAGGCTTTTTTCCGTTTCGCGGCGAAAAAACCGCTGCTCGTGAAAGTCTCGATTTCGCCGGTCGGCATCAGCGGCGCGCGCCGGAATTTGCTGACCGAGATTCCGCAATGGGATTTTGAAAAAGTGCGCCGCGACGCGAAAGACATTTGGAATAAAGAACTTTCGAAAATCGAAGTTTCGGGAGACAATCCCGAGCAGTTAACCAATTTCTACACCGCGCTTTATCACACGATGATTGCGCCCAATGTTTTTCAGGACACGGACAAAAGCTACGTCGGCGTGGACAGAGAGGTTCATTCGGCGCAGGATTACACCAATTACACCGTTTTTTCGCTTTGGGACACGTTTCGCGCCGCGCATCCGCTTTACACGATTATCGACCGGCGGCGGACGGCGGATTTTATCAATACCTTTCTGAAACAATACGAGCAGGGCGGGCGCTTGCCGGTCTGGGAGTTTGCCGCCAATGAAACCGACACGATGATCGGCTACCACGCCGTTTCGGTGATTGCCGACGCGATGGCGAAAGGCATCGAAGGCTTCGATTACGACAAAGCGTATGAAGCCGCCAAACACAGCGCGGAGCTGAATCATTTCGGCTTGGAAGCATATAAAAGGCGCGGCTATATCTCGATGGAAGACGAGCAGGAATCGGTTTCAAAAACTCTGGAATATGCTTACAACGATTACTGCATTTTGCTGATGGCGGGCGTTTTGATGGACAGAGAGCGCGTCAAACTCGCAAAAATCGTTCAGGCTAAACAGGCGAAAGGCGAGAAATTCGACGGCGAAAAAGACGCGCCGCCCGAGCACGAAGCCAAACGGAAAATGCTTCTCGGCGATACTGATAAATATCGGAAGCGCTCGCTTTATTACAAAAATCTTTTCGACGCGGAAACCGGCTTTATGCGCCCGCGTCAAAACGGCGGTTTCGTTTCGCCTTTCAAGCCGAACGAAGTCACTTTTCATTTTACCGAGGGAAATTCGTGGCAGTATTCTTTTTTTGTTCCGCACGACGTTTCCGGGTTGATTGATTTACACGGCGGGCAGGCAAATTTTGCCGGGAAGCTGGACCAGCTCTTCACGACCAAACAGGAACTCGCCGGTCGCGAGCAGCCCGATATTACCGGTCTCATCGGGCAATACGCGCACGGCAACGAGCCTTCGCATCACATCGCTTATCTTTACAATTACGCGGGCGAGCCCTGGAAAACTCAATTCTACGCGCGCAAAATTATGGACGAATTTTATAAGCCGACGCCCGACGGGCTGATCGGCAACGAAGACTGCGGGCAAATGTCGGCGTGGTATGTTTTGAGCGCGCTCGGATTTTACCAGGTCGCGCCCGGTCGCGATGTTTACGACCTCGGCACGCCGCTTTTCAAGGAAGCGAAAATTCATTTGGAAAATGGAAAAACATTCGTCGTCAAAGCGCCGAATGTTTCCGATAAAAACATATACGTCAAATCCGTCAAGCTTAACGGCAACGAGCATCGCAAAACTGTTTTCGCGCACCGGGATTTGTCTGCGCTTGGCGGCACGCTCGAATTTGAAATGACGGATTCGCCCGATAAAACCTGGTTTAATGATTTTTTCGTGTCAGGCGGCAGCGGCGACGGCGGCGGCAATTTCGTCTCCGTTCCGATTATCGAAGCGAAAGACCGGGTTTTTGAAAAGAAAACAAGCGTTTCGCTCCGGTCGGTCGCGCCGCGCGCGAAGATTTTTTACACGACCGACGGCAGCGAGCCGAGCGCGAAATCGCGACGATATAGAAAGCCTTTCACGATTGCCGAAACATCCGTCGTGAAAGCGATTTCGATAAATCCGAAAGGCGAAAAAAGTTTCGTCGTCGAATCGAAATTAAATAAAATGCCGCACGACTGGACGCTCAAACTGTTTTCCGAATACAACCGTCAATATACGGGCGGCGGCGCGCAAGGCTTGATCGACGGCATTCGCGGCACGACTAATTTCGCTTCGGGCGAATGGCAGGGCTACCAGGCGCAGGATTTCGTCGTCGTGATTGATTTGAAAAAGGAAACGGAAATCCGAAAATTAGGCGGCGGATTTTTGCAGGTCGCGCGCAGCTGGATTTGGATGCCGACGCGCGTCGAATTCGAAATTTCAAACGATAACGTAAATTTTACAAAAGTCGCCGACATAAAAACGGACGTTTCGCCCGAAGATATGGAGCATAGAATCCGCGATTATAAAATCGAAATCGCGCCCGCCAAAGCCAGATACGTGCGCGTCAAAGCCTACAATCTCGGCAAAATTCCGGCGTGGCATCCGGGCGCGGGCTTCGATGCTTTTATCTTTGTGGACGAGATTTTTATCGAATAAATTGCGGAAAAATAATTTCGGCGGGCGAAGCAGTTGCATTTCGCTCGCTCGAAAACAAGCAATAAGGCGTCAAACGTTCCGTTTCGTATTTCGTAAACTACAGCAAAAGTTTTATTGTTAAGATTACAAATCTTAGTAAAACTTCAAACAACGCTCTTTAGAAAGGTTGGTTTAATAATGAAAAATAATTTTCTGCGGTTTTCCTTATTTTTGGCTTTTGTCGTTTTTCCGGTTTTCGTTTTCGCTCAATCGCTGGACGAAAAGCTTCGGGAAATCGACGCTTACGCGCAAAAAGTGCAGACGGATTGGAACGTTCCCGGGCTGGCGGTGGCGATCGTCAAAGACGATAAAGTCGTGTTGGCGAAAGGCTACGGCGTGCGCGCGCTCGGCAAGCCCGATAAAGTCGACGAAAACACTCTGTTTGCCATCGCCTCGAACACGAAGGCTTTTACGACCGCGTCTTTAGCAATTTTGATTGACGAAGGCAAGCTGAAATGGGACGACCGAGTCTCGCAATATCTGCCCGAATTTCAGATGTCCGACCCGTATGTGACGCGCGAGATAACCGTTCGGGATTTGGTTTCGCACCGCAGCGGGCTGGATACTTTCAGCGGCGACCTGCTCTGGTATGAAACGACTTATCCGACCGACGAGATTTTGCGCCGCGTGCGTTTCTTAAAGCCGACCTCGAGCTTTCGCAGTCGCTACGGTTACCAGAATCTGATGTTTGCGGCGGCGGGCAGAATCGTCGAAAAAGTTTCGGGCAAAAGCTGGGGCGAGTTTGTGCGCGAAAGAATTTTAACGCCGCTCGGGATGACGCGGACGACCGTCAGCGTCAAGGATTTGAAAGACAATTATTCGATGCCGCACAACGAATCGGGCGGCAGCCTCCGCCTTCTGCACGTCGGAAACGTCGACAGCGCGGCGGCGGCGGCGGGCTTGAATTCCAGTGTCAAAGAAATTGCCGCCTGGCTTCGTTTGCAATTGGGACGCGGCACATTTGAAGGCAAAAAGATTTTCAGCCGCGAGCGTTCAGCCGAAATGTGGTCGGCGGTGACGCCGCTCGGCGTGGCTCCTTTTCCCGCCGAGAACGCGCCGACCAGACTTTTTTCGGCGGTCGGAATGGGCTGGTTTCTGAACGATTATCGCGGCAGAAAAATGGTTTCCCACACGGGCGGACTCGACGGAATGCTTTCGCAGACGGCGATGCTGCCCGAAGAAAATCTCGGTTTGGTCGTGCTGACCAATTCCGAAGCCGGCGCGTATTCGCCGATAGTGAACAAGATTCTCGACGTTTTTCTCGAAGTCGCGCCGAAACGCGATTGGAGCGCGGAACGCCTCGAAAGAATTAAACAAAACAAGGCGCGCGAAGCCGAAGCGGATAAAAAACTGGTCGAGACGCGCGTAAAAAACACGAAGCCTTCGCTGGCGCTCGCCAATTACGCCGGGACATACGGCGGCGAAATGTACGGCGAGGCGACCGTCACGGAAGAAAACGGCAAACTCGTTTTGCGTCTCGCGCCGGCGCCGAATTTCGTCGCGGATTTGGAACACTGGCATTACGACACTTTTTTAATCAGATGGCGTCCGACCGTGGCGTATAATTTCCCGCGCGGCTTCGTCAGTTTTACGATTGATAAAACCGGCAAGGCGGACGAGCTGAAAATCGACCAGCCGAATAACGATTTCTGGTTTTACGAATTGGAATTTAAGAGAAAATGATGAACGCGGAACGCGGAACGATGAATGATAAATGAATTATAGAATCTTGAGTTCTGAATTTTGAATTAATGATTTGAACAACTCAAAACTTTCTTTTGTTCATCGTTCAGCGTTCCGCATTCATCGTTTTTTTATAAGCCTTCAGGAAAAGTTTCCGGCGCGTCGTCGCGGCGCCAGCTTGAAACTTTATCGAGCGGTTCGAGCGCGCGGGTTCTGTCAAAATGAATCACGCCGTCGAACTGTTCCGAAAGGCTCGCTTCGAAATAATGGCTGACGCGCTCGGTTTCGGGTCGGTAAATCACGCCGATTGCCCTTTCCAGCATCGGTCGGCGCAGGATTTCTTTCGTTTCTTCGTCACGCAAATTCAGAAAGAAATCAGGAATGCCGATTTGATGCAAAAGACGCTCGTAGCTGTTGTTCAAGCCTTGACGGACGCGTTTCAGCTGCGCCGGTTCGTCCCAGTTCGTCGCCGCCGTGACCGTTCCTTCAAAGGTCGTAAAGCCGATTATGCGGACATCGCCCGCGCCGTATTTTTCGCGCACCAGTTGACCGACGTTCCACTCGCCGCGCCCCCGGCTCATATCGGTCGCGCGCGCATCGCCCAAATGCGAATTGTGCGCCCAGACGACCGCTTTCGCGCTTTGCCCCTGATTTTCCAGATGCGTCGCCAGAGCGGATAAAGTTTCCGCCATATGACTGTCGCGCAGATTCCAGCTCGAAACGCGACCGCGAAACATCTGCCGGTAATATTCTTCGGCGTTTTTCACCAGGCGCGCGTTCTGCTCGGCGAAAAAATATTCGTCGCGCGCGACAAAGCCGTCGCGATTGGCGTATTCGGCGGCGCGGCGCTGCAGTTCGACCAGTTGATTGACGGCTTCCGTCTCGCACGACTGCGATAAATCGAAGCTCGCCGCATAGCCGTAGCTTTGCGCGTCTTCGCCGTGATGGTCGAAGCAGGAATAACGCGAGCGGGCGCGGCGCGCCGCTTCCGGGTCGATTTTGTCGAGATATTCCAAAACCGCTTCCATCGAAGCGTGCAGGCTGTATAAATCTATGCCGTAAAATCCGGCTTGATTATTCGGAGGCTTATTCGCGTTAAATTCCTTCAGCCATTCGACAAACTCCAAAACTTCCGTGTTGCGCCACATCCAGAGCGGAAAGCGCTCGAAATCGCGCAACGCTTCGTCGGCGTTTCGATCGCTGCCGATGCCGCGCACAAAACGATTGACGCGGTAAGCGTCGGGAAAATCGGCTTCGACGGCGACCGCCGCAAAACCTTTTTCCGCGATTAATCTTTTCGTGATTTCGGCGCGGCATTCATAAAATTCGTGCGTGCCGTGCGAGGCTTCGCCGATTAAAACAAAACGCGCGTCGCCGACGAGGGCGAGAATTTCATCGTTAATGTCGCGCGCGTCGTTTAATCTGACCGCTTTCGATTGAATTGTTTCGATTAAGCTCATAGCCTTTTAGCCTTATTTCAAACAAAACTGCTTCGACTCAAATCTCACGGTCCGACGCTGTTGCTTTCGCCGAAAGGCGACGCCGCAAACTGACCGTAAAAGAAAATAACCGCAAAGAGCGCGATTATCAGCAACGCGACCAAAGCGCAGCCGATGACGGGAAATTTTCTGTCTTTCGTTCCGTCGGTTGTGTCCGGTGTCGAATTATCTTCCGCCATTCTAAAACCTCCTTGATAAAAAACTAAAAAATACTATTCAAGATTTAGAAACCGATTCTAAGTCGGATTTATCGGCTTTACTTCCAAAGTCGAGCCGGTTTGTCGTTCGTTTCGCTCGCCGCTTTCGCCCTCGTCCGCCGGCAGCGGCTGGTTGTAGCCCGCCTGCCGCGAAAACGGCGTTTGTGTCTTCTCGTTTACCTCTAATTCCGGTCGCTCCGTTTCTTCGTCGCGTGATTTCTGCGTTTGTGACATTTCCAGCTCCTTAATAATTCATCAATCTTCGCTGATTTCGACGCCGTGTTTCTCAGCCGCTTTCTTGATACGGCTCTTGATCGTCTTCACTTCGTCGGCGTCGTATTTCGCCGCGTTGTCCTTTTGATTGATATAGCTCCACGCGGCGCGGACGTGCTCGGGCGTGTCAATCGGATATTTATTGTTCGTCGCGTCGGCAAATTCGACGTCGCCGTATTTGTCTTCGCCTGCGGCGGGATTGACGTCATCGCGCCGGTCAATTTTCGTCCCTGATTCGTTCATCATATTTCTCCCTTTTAAATTTTATTTTACCGGAACGAGCCGCTAAATGCGGCTTGTCCTCTTTTGCCGCCGAGCCGCGCTTATTCTTCAAGCTGTTCCGCCGTTTCCCGCTCTTTGCCCCAGATGTGGTCTACGATACCGCTGACGCCCGCCTGTTTCGCGCAGTTGGCGCAGCAGAAAAAAGTCTCTTTCGCCTCGATGCCGTGCCCGATAATCTTGCAGCCGCAATGCGAGCAGACCGGCGCCAGCTTGTGTATCGCGCACTCGAAACAATCGAAAACGTGACGGTTTCCCGCCGTGATAACTTCAAACGACAGATAATAATCGTTGCCGCAAACCTCGCATCGTGCCATTCCTCTCAGGTCTCCTTCAATTCAATTTTTGTGTAATACAATTTTAGACTTTCAAAAACCGAATTGCCAGTTTTTTCTGAATTTTTAGCGGGAAACCTTTTGTTAAAAAGATTAGACGGGCGAGATTGCGAATTTATTCCCGAAATAAAATAAAGTGAAAGTTCGACTTTACGCCGCCGAGCCGATTTTTATTGTAAAATTGCCGGCTTTGGATTATAAAAGTTAAGCACTCACCGTATTTAGACAATTTTCCCGATTGGAGCAAATGTCGTGGCAAACGAAGAACACCTTAAAATACTTAAACAAGGCACGAGGGTTTGGAACAGATGGAGAGAGGATAATACTGAAATAGAACCAGACCTTTCATTGATAACACTCAAAGGTTTAGACTTGAAAGAAGTAAATTTAAGTGGGGCTAAACTTAATGGCTCCTATCTTCTCCATTGTAATCTTGATAACGTTGACCTTAACTTCGTTGTAATGCGCAGTATTACTCTAATTAATACTTCGCTTATTGAAACCAACTTCAGTAAATCTTCCTTTCCATTTGCTAATTTTTTCTATTGTGACCTTAAAAAAGCAATTATGGCACATGCGAGAATAGAGCGAGTAAATTTCTGCGATTCAACACTTAATGATACAGATTTTAGTTATGGCATAATGTACGGAAATTCATTTAGTAATGTTGACTTAAGTTCCGCCAAAGGTTTAGAAAACGTAGAGCATCATAGACCATCAACTATCGGTATTGATACGCTGTACAAATCAGCCGGAAACATTCCTGAAATTTTCCTGCGCGGTTGCGGTGTTCCTGACGATTTTATAACTCATATATCGTCTATTATTGGAATGCAGCAGGCGATTCAGTTTTATTCGTGCTTTATCAGTTACAGCACCAAAGATGAGGAATTTGCCAGAAAATTACATTCCCGTATGCGCCAAGAGAATTTGCGCGTTTGGTTTGCACCTGAAGATATAAAAGGCGGCGAGAAGCTCTTTGAGCAAATCGAGCGGGCGATTCAGATTCATGACAGGCTGCTGATTATTTTGTCCGAAGAAAGCATGCAGAGCGAATGGGTGATGAGCGAGATTCGTAGGGCGCGAAAGACGGAAGTCGAGCAGAAACGTCGAAAGCTGTTTCCGATTCGGCTGGTTGATTTTGAGGCGATAAAAAATTGGGAGCGCATTGATGCCGACAGCGGAATGGACATCGCCGCCGAGGTGCGGTCGTATTACATTCCCGATTTTTCCGATTGGAAAAATCACGATTCTTTTGAAAAAGGCTTTGCGCGTCTGCTGAAAGACTTGCGAGATGAAGAAACAAGGCAAAGCGAAAAAGCGGAAAGTGGAAAACGGTAAGTGGTAAGTTGCAATTGCAAACAACGAACTTACCACTTACCACTTACCGTTTACCACTTATTTGACTATTTATTTTTCTTCGGGAACTTCTTTCGTGTTACCGCGTTCGAGTTTGCCGAAACGCGACGAGGGCAGCCATTCGGGCATTTTTTCCGTTTCGGAAATGCGCCAGCCCATAATGCCCATCACATCGGCGACGGTTTTCGCGCCTTCCCACGACCAATTGGGTTGAATCGTGTCGGACGGCTGGTGATAATCGGTTTTTTCCCAGTCTTTCGAGCGCTTAATCCAAGCTTGCGGGTCGCCGGCGGGCGCGCCGAGAAGCATCAGCGCCGGAACGCCGCGCTCGACGAACGAGTAATGGTCGGAGCGATAAAAAATCTTTTCATCCGGCATCGGGTCGGGAATGACCTTGATGCCGAACGAGCTTGAAACGTCCGTCAAAATCGCGCCGATGGTCGAATGCTCCGCGCCGAAGCCGACGAAGGTTTTGACCGGCGCGTAAACTTCCGTGCCGATGCCGTCGAGATTCAGATTGGCGGCGACTTTCTTGATATTCCAGGTCGGATTTTTCGCCCAGTATTTCGAGCCGAAAAGCCCGTATTCCTCGCCCGTCACGGCGAGAAAAACCATCGAGCGTTTCGGTTTGGTCGGCAGCTTCGTGTAGGCTTCGGCGACCGCCAGCATTTCCGCGACGCCGAGCGCGTTGTCCGCCGCGCCGTGATAAATTTTGCCGTTTTCCATACCGTAAGCGTCGTAATGCGCGCTGAACAAAACCGCTTCTTCTTTCAGCTTCGGGTCGGAGCCTTCGATGTAGCCGGCGACGTTTGACGAAAAGCCTCGGGTCGTTTTGTATTTGGAGACGATTTTTGCTTCCTGGTTCAGGCTAAACGGTTTAAAGCTGTTTTCCTCGGCGCGCGCGAGCGCATCTTTCAGACTCACGCCGGATTTAGCAAACATTTTTTCAGCCGCTTTCCGGCTTGCCAGCACCAGCGGCGGCAGCGGAATCGGTTCGGAATCGCTTTCTTTGTCAGCCATCGCGATTTGCCGCCGTCCGAGATAGTCGATATAGGTTTCGAGCGGTTCTTTTTCTCTGCCGTGCGAAATAAAAATTATTCCGGCGGCTCCGTTTCTCACCAGATTGACGAAGCCCGACATTTTGACATTGGCTCGGTCCCAGACCTCCTGTGACATATTGGCGGGCGGTCCGTCCATCATAACGACAATTTTTCCTCTGACGTCGATGTCTTTCAGGTCGTCACGCTTGATTGATTCGGACTGAATGCCGTAAGCGATGAAAACCATCTCGCCGCTCGCGCTTTTATCCGCCGGCGCATAAGGCAGCGGCAAAAAGGTGAAATCATTGCCCTGTTTCAAATTTTCGGCGCCGATTTTCAGCGAGGTTTCCGGCGCGAAGACGGTTTCTTTGAAATCGATTTTTTGCAGGTATGAGCCTTTATCGCCGAGCGGCTTCAAGCCCAATTTCTGGAAGCGGTCGGCAATCCATTCGGCGGCTTTGTCGCCGCCGGGCTGCATCGTGCCGCGTCCCTGCATTTCGTCGGCAGCGAGCGCGGCGGTGATTTCTTTAATCGTCTGGATTTTGATATTCGCCGCTAAATTTTTCTCGGTTTGAGAAAGCGCGGCGGGCGCGGTTTGCTGCGCCGAGGCTTGCGAAACGAGCGCCAGCAGCAGCATTAGAGCGAAAAGGCTTTGCAGTTGCGCCTTTCGCAGAAAACGAAAAATCATAATTTTGTAAAACTCCGTAGGTTAAGAAAATTCTCTCAGGTTTGATGCGCTTCAAATGGATTTTGATTGCACAAGCTACGATAACACAGAGATTTTTTTCGCGCTAAATCACGAAAAAGCAGCCGGTTATAAATCGACGCTTTCGGGGCTTCGATTTATAACCGGCTGCTTTTCAAAATAAACGGTAAAGCTTATCTCATATTTTTCATATTGCTGTTTGTGTTGCCGCCCGCGCCTCCGGCATTCATCTTGTTGTTCAGATTGCGAACCATTTCCAGGTGCATTTGCAGCGTCGGCAGATTTTTCGCGGCAAACGCTTTTATGTCGGCGTCGGTTCCGCTCTGCGCCTGCGCTTGAAATAATTTGACGGTTTTTTCGTGGTCGGCAAGCTGCCCGGCGATGTAGGCACGGTCGAAATCGGCGCCCGACAAGCCCTGCAATTGGGTCATCGTCGATTTATGTCCGGCATCGAGCTCGACGGGAAGCGTTGCGCCTTTGCCCGTCGCCAGCGTTTTCAGCTCGCCGTTGGCTTTGGTGTGGTCGGCGATCATCGTCTGCGCAAATTTTTTGACGTCCGCGTTTTGCGCTTTGGAAGCAGCCACACGTCCGAGCTCGACTTCCGCCATTCCGCCGACCGCCGCTTCGTTCATAAAATCTTTATCCGTCATCGCCGCGCTGCCGCCGCGATTGGCGTCGACGGCGTTGGCGTTTGAATTGGATTTATTATTGTTCGGGTCAGCCGTCGAACTGAAGGAATTGGCGTTGCCGTTCGTGTTCAGATAATCCCGGTTCATATTGGTCGTATTCAAATTGCTGGTTCTGTCGCCGCTGTCGCCGCCGCAGCCGTTCAGACCGAAAATCGTCAGACTCAGTAAAAATCCGAATGCAAAAATCTTTTTCATAATTTCTCCTTAA
Organism: Pyrinomonadaceae bacterium; assembly: GCA_036388635.1. Taxonomy (GTDB): domain Bacteria; phylum Acidobacteriota; class Blastocatellia; order Pyrinomonadales; family Pyrinomonadaceae; genus JALZHR01. Next base: position 2,180 of record DASVRL010000033.1, on the reverse strand, counting down.
AGAGATAAAGCTTGCAGAGCAATTATTTAGCAAAACTCTACAAACTTTATCTCATATCGTTAATCATCGCGCTTTTGTTTAGCGGCGATTCGAGTTGGTGTTGCTATTGCTGTTGCTATTGCTGTTGGTGTTTCGGTTGCGATTGTTGTTCGAGTTGCTGTTGGCGGCGCGGTTGGAATTTGAATTGCCGTTTGAATTCATATTCATATTGTTCATATTGCCGGAATTCATATTGCCGCCGCCGTTTTTCATATTGCCGCTCATCGTGCGCGCCATTTCCAGATGCGTTTGCAGCGCCGGTAAATTTGTCGTCGCAAAATCTTTCACGTCCGGGTCGGTTCCCTTGTTGCTTTCGGTTTGAAAAAGCTTGACCGCCGATTCGTGCGCTTTGACCTGCATTCTCATATATTCCATATCGAAGCGGTCGGCGGAAACGCCCGCTAATTTGTCTGCCATCGCCCGGTGTTTCGAGTCCATTTCAGCCGGGAGCGACACATTTTTCGTCGCCGCGATTGATTTGAGCTGCTCGCTCGTCCTGGTGTGGTCATCGACCATCATCTGCGCAAATCTCCGCACGTCGGCGTTTTGCGATTTCTGCAAAGCCATCGTGCTCGACTGTATTTCCAACATATCGCTCGATGCCGCCTGCATCATAAATTTACTGTCTTGTTTCGTTACTTCCAGCGCGAATACAAATGATACAAAACCGACGAGCGCGAGAAACGCGTAAAATCCAAACATTTTCTTCATTACCTTGACCTTCCCTTTTTAAAATTTATAACCTTGAGATTTCCGACACCGTTCCAGACTCCCTGCATATTGTGAGAGTAACCGGGCGTTGAAAATTTCCGCTCAAACCGTTCAGTGTAAGCTGTCCAAAGCAAAACTGATGCCAAGACGGATGGCTGGAAAGGGCGCGGATTCACAGTCGTTTTTAAAGAAAATGTTTTTAAAAAGCGCGGGACAAAAACAAAAATCAGAGTTCAAACCGCAAGGTTGAACTCTGATTTTTATCCGAATCGGAAACTGCTTTTTATAATTATTTTACGACTGCTCGTTTAAAGTTCTTTTGAAAAAATCAATCACTCGCTGGTCGTAAGCTTCGGATTGTTCGAGCGAAGCGTTGGTCAGGCTGTAGCCGGAAGGCGCGAGATTGGTATTGGTTTCGATTCCCGTCTGATTCGGAAAACAGCTTTGCAATTTCAGCGTCGAGCTTTGATACTGCGGCGCGTCGACGCCCGCCAGCAGCAGAATCTGGCGATTATTGACGACGGCGGCGGCATCGCACAGCGATTCGTGATTGTAACCGCCGCTGTAATAATACGTGTAGGTTCCGAGCTGCGCGATTTTCGACGTGATATTGCTGGCAAAAGGAAAACGCTTGCCGATGTCCGAAGCCAGGACGTCATCCGACATCAGAGGCGCGGAATCGAGCACCATCGCTTTGACGTTTTCGTCCTTTGAAGCCGCCGTCAGCCCGGCTAAAGCGCCCATTTCGACGCCGTAAACGCCGACCTGTTTTCCGACCAGCGCGTTTTTATCGTCCGTTTTCAGACTGCGCAGAAAATCCATCGCGGAAAGCACGTCTTCGGATTCGTGACCGCCGAAAGTGGACATTTTCACCAGAGGGCTTTCGCCGTGCCCGCGCATATCCGGCATCAGAATCGTGAAATTCGTGACCTCGTTGAGCTTGACGCCGAGATTCAGAACGTGCGAGCGGTCGGCGCCGTAACGATGCAGCAAAACGACCGACGGCGCGCCCGCGTTTCCGCGCAGCAGCCAGCCGCGCGCCTGGCTGCCGTCGCGATTGCTCCATTTCTCGTCGGTCACTTTCGCGCCGCGCGTGCTGAGGCGTCCGTATTTTTCGGGCGTGACCAGATAAGCCGATTTCGGCGGATTCGACGAAGTGTGAACAAACCAGACGCTGGCGGCGATAACGCCGACGACCAGCAGAACGACGACCGGCAGTAAAAGACGGAAAAAGCTTCGGAAAAGACGTTTTGTGCGTGCCATAATATTTCGGTTGGTCAGTTGTCAGTCGTCAGCCGTTCGCTGCCGGTTTAAATTTTGCTGAGAGAATGAGTTCGCGTCCAACCTCGGGCGGACAATCGGCAACAAACAACGGACAATCCATACAACGTGAATTTGATTTTGGGATTCAAACTGTCAGTCCTACAGAA
>DASVRL010000032.1:0-23622 GCA_036388635.1 Pyrinomonadaceae bacterium | reverse complement strand
TTGGGCGTATCGCTCGATGGCTTTCGACGCTTTAAAACTCGGCACGAAAAAAGTCAAAAACGCGCCGATTCTGGAAGCGACGGATGCGCCCGCCGATTTAAACGAATTGCCGCTTTTGCAGCTCTGGCACGAAGACGGCGGGCATTTCGTCACCCTGCCGCTGGTTTACACCGAAAGCCCGACTTCGGGAAAACACAATCTCGGTATGTATCGCATCCAGCGCTACGACGCGAGAGAGACAGGAATCCACTGGCAGATTCACAAGGGCGGCGGCTTTCATTATCACGAAGCCGAAAAGCTGAATCAATCTTTGCCCGTGACGATTTTCCTCGGCGGCGCGCCCGCGATGATTCTCGCCGCGATTGCGCCTCTGCCGGAAGACGTTCCCGAATTGATGCTCGCGTCCTTGCTGGCGGGAAATAAAATAAAAACCGCCGAAAATCCCTTAAAAAATCATCACCGGTTGATTGCCGAAGCCGAATTTGCGATTTGCGGACAAGTCGCGCCGCACGAAAGAAAACCGGAAGGTCCTTTCGGCGACCATTACGGTTATTATTCGCTGCAACACGATTACCCGGTTTTTGAGGCGCAAGCCGTTTTTCATCGAAAAGACGCGATTTATCCGGCGACCGTCGTCGGCAAGCCTCGTCAGGAAGATTTTTTTATCGGCGATTATTTGCAGGAATTGCTGTCGCCGCTGTTTCCGCTGGTGATGCCGGCGGTAAAAGATTTGTGGAGCTACGGCGAGACGGGCTTTCACTCGCTGGCGGCGGCGGTCGTCAAAGAACGTTACGCGCGCGAAGCGCTCGGCGCGGGTTTCCGCATTCTGGGCGAAGGTCAGCTGTCGCTCACGAAATTTCTGCTTTTGACCGACACGCCGCAGGATTTGCGCAACTTTAAACAGCTTTTCGAGCACATTCTCGCTCGCGTCGATTGGGCGACGGATTTCTTTATTTTCTCGAACACTTCGTTCGATACTCTGGATTACGCTTCGGGAAAAATAAATCACGGCTCGAAAGCGATGATGGTCGGCACCGGGAGCGCGAAAAGGGAATTGAAGCGCGAATTTGAGGGCGCGCTGCCGCTCGGCGTCAAACGGGCGAAAGTTTTCTGCGGCGGCTGTCTCGTGCTGGAAACGACGGAATACGAAAAAGACAAAACTCTGCCGGAGCGAATCGCCAAAATCAACAATTTCAACGAATTTCAAGTGGTCGTTCTGCACGATAAAATCGAATACGCCGATTCGAGCGAGCAATTTCTGTGGGCGACGTGGACGCGCTTTAATCCGGCGACCGACGTTTACGCGCATAACGTCGAGATAAAACACAATCATCTCGCCTACACCGCGCCGATTATCATCGACGCGCGCATGAAGCCCTGGTATCCGGCGGAAGTCGAAACGCGCGAGGACATTAAAAGACTGGTCGATAAGCGCTGGAGCGAATATTTTCCGAAAGGCTGAATTCCGGTCAAAATAAATATGAAAAAATGGCTTAAAAGACTTCGGATTATATTTTGGACAATTTTTCTGCTGTTTCTTTTAACCGGCGCATATGCTTATTTTATCGAGCCGCGACGGCTTGTCATCAATGAAAATACGCTTTCCGTCCCGCATTGGAGCGCGAATCTGAACGGTTTTAAAATCGTTGCCATCTCCGATATTCACGGCGGCTCAAACTACGTGACCGAAGAAAGGCTGCGCGAACTGGTGACGCAAGCCAACGCGCAAAATCCCGATTTGATCGTGCTGCTGGGCGATTATATTTCCGAAAAATTTCGCGACCATAAAAACCTGCGGATGCCGGTCGAAACGATTGCCGAAAATTTAAAAGGCTTTCGGGCGCGGCACGGCGTTTACGCCGTCATTGGCAATCACGATTGGTGGTACGACGAGCCGAAAGTCCGCGCCGAACTGGAGAAAGCCGGAATAAAATTTCTGGAAAACGAAACAATCTCGTTTGAGGCGAACGGCGAAAAAATCTGGCTTCTCGGCATTGAAGATTTCTGGAAACGGCGGCGCGTCGAAGTTTCGGACGCGATGCGCCGCATCGAGCCGAAAAAAAATATTATCGCCATCACGCATAATCCCGACTCGCTTTTGCATTCGCCGCCGGAAATCAGTCTGATGCTCGCCGGACATTCGCACGGCGGGCAGGTGAGATTTCCGTTTTACGGCGCGGTCGCGTTCGTCAACGACGGGCGATTTATGAAAGGCGAAGCGATTGTCGACGGCAAACACGTTTTTGTCACGACCGGCGTCGGCTGTTCGGGACCGCCGATTCGTTTCGGCGTGACGCCGGAAATCGCCGTTTTGCAAATCCATTCAAAAAGCGAATGAAAATCGGAAAAAACAAATTCATTTTGGGCTTGGTTTTAATTATCGTCGCGGCGGCAGCCTGCCTGATTTACGCTTTTTTTATCGAACCGAATCGCCTTGTCGTTAACGAATACGAGCTGAAAATCAAAAACTGGAATCCCGCGCTGAACGGCTTGAAAATCGTCGCCGTTTCGGACATTCACGGCGGCTCCAGTTATATCGACGAAGCGAAAATACGCCGCATAGTCGAACTGGCAAACGCGCAAAACGCCGATTTAATCGTGCTTTTAGGCGATTTCGTTTCGCAGCGGCACGATGCTAAACCGATTAACCAGCGAGATTTGAAAATGCCTATGGAAACGATCGGCGAAAATCTCAAAGGCTTGCGCGCGCGGCTCGGCGTTTTCGCCGTTCTGGGCAATCACGACGAATGGTATAACGACCGCATCGTCGAAATCGAGCTGGAAAAAGCGGGCATCACGGTTTTGCAGAACAAAGCCGTCGCGCTGGAAAAAGACGGGCGGAAATTTCGCATTCTCGGATTGCTCGACCATATGCACATCGCCGATTGGGCGATATTTGCCCGAAACGCGAAGGAGAATTTAGCGAAGGTCGAGCCCGCCGGCGATGTGATTGTGTTGGAACACAGTCCCGACATTCTGCCCGTCATTACGGGCGAATCAGCAATCTCGCCGGATGTCCGGCTGATTCTGGCGGGACACACGCACGGCGGTCAGGTCTGTCTGCCGCTGGTCGGCTGCCCGGTGATTCCTTCCAGTTACGGTCAGAAATACGCTTACGGTCACGTTCGCGAAGGTAATGTCGATATGTTCGTGACGACCGGCGTCGGGACGAGCATTCTACCCGTACGGTTTAACGTCCCGCCGGAAATTGCGGTTTTGAAGATTTACGCGGAATGAGAATCAGCCGCGAAAAAACACGAAAAGGCACGAAACGGAAATGAAGAAATTCAGCCGCCGCAGAACATTGGGAAAGAAGGCATTTAAAGGGATAATCGCGATGAAAAAGGGATATTTAAAATAAAAATCTTTCTTATCTTATCGCTGTTTATCGAGTCATTCCTGTAAATTCTTCTTTCGCGTTTTTTCGCGTTCTTTAGCGGCTGATTTCATTGTTCCGCTGCCGCCGCTTCTTCCGGCGTGTGCTGTCCGGCTTCGTGAATCGCTTTTTTTATCGGGTTGAAGGCGAGCAGTAATCCGCCGACGACGAAAAAGAAAATCAGCGCCAGAATCGCGTGCCGGTATGAGCCGGTCGAGGCGACGACGACCGAAAAAATCAGCAAGCCCATCCACGACGTGCCTTTTTCGGAGATTTCGTAAAAGCTGAAGAAAGACGCCTCGCGCCCTTTCGGAATCAGCTGCGAATAAAGCGAGCGCGAAAGCGATTGCGTGCCGCCGATAACGAAGCCGATTCCCGCGCCGAGATACCACGCCTGACTTTTATCGTGCAGAAAACCGTAGGCGAAGACGACCAGTCCCGCCCACCACGCCAGCGACACCAGAATAGTGTTTTTCGCGCCGATTTTACGCGAGACGCGTTCCCAGAAAAGCGCGCCGAAAAAAGCGACGATCTGCGTCTCCAAAAACAGCAGCACGAGAAAAATCGGGTCCGACGGCAAGCCCTTGGCGATAAAAAGCTCCTGCTCGACGAAAACCGAAGCCTGATAAATGACCGTCTGAATACCGTCGTTGTAAAAAAGATACGCGATTAGAAAAAGCAGAGTGTAGCGCAAATGAAGAAATTCCCTTAAAGTCTGGGCGATTTCCGCAAAGGCGATTGAAAAGATGTTTTTTCCGGCGGGAATTTCGCGTTTCACGCCGCGGTTTTTTAATCTCGTAAAAGTAATTATGGCGAATCCGCCCCACCATAAAGCGGCAGCGATAAGACAGATTCTGACGGCGAGCGCGGTCGAGATGCCGATTGCCTCGGCATAATTGAGCAACAGAAAATTGGCGATCAGCATTATCGAACCGCCGCCGTAGCCGTAAGCGTAGCCTTTGGCGGAAACGCGGTCGCGCCGGTCTTCGGTGGTGATTTCGGTCAGATATGCGTTATAAAAAACCAGACTCGCGCCGATGCAGACGTTCGTGATAATCAACAGCGCGCAGCCGAGCAGATAGTTTTCGCCTGTGATAAAAAACATCAAACAACCCGCCGCCACGCCCGTGTAGCAGAGAATCATCATAAAAGTTTTTTTCAGGTTGGAATAATCGGCAATCGCGCTCAGCAGAATCATCAGAAAAGCCTGAATCAGGACGCCGATAACCGTCGTCGCCGAGGTCAGCGATTTCGCCGTAATCGCGCCGAGTGCGCCCAAATCGAAGACGACGCCGTTGTCGCCGACGCTCGCCTGCGCGAGCCGCGTCAGGTACGGCGCGATCAAAACGCCGATGACCGTCGTGTAATAAGCCGAATTCGCCCAGTCATACATCGCCCAGCCGAAAATCTCGCGGCGGTCGTTTTTGGTTTCGTCGGAAACGTTCATAAATTTAATTTTCGCTTAAAAGACTGATAATCGCGGGCGTGATGTCCGCCAGCGATTTTATGCGCCCGGCAGCTTCAAAGCGTTTTCTGCCCCAGACGATGGTCGGAACGTCGTTCAAAGTATGCTGGCGAACGGACAAATCTTCAATGTTGCCGTGGTCGCTTGTCAAGATGACGGTCGTTTTTTCCGGGTCTGACTGCCGGACGACTTCTCTGACAAATGCGGCGAGCTGCGGCAAAAGAACGCGCGCTTTTTCAAAATCCTGCGCGTGTCCGATTTTGTCGGTCAGAAAATGCTCGTAAAGCACGAAACGATGATTCAGAGCCAGTTCGCCGATGACGGCGGCGGCTTCGGCGGGCGAAAAAACGGGAACGTCAAAGCCTCTTTCGCGCAAAGATTCGTTGGTGAAATCGTGAAAAACCGCTTTTCGCCCGACTAAATCCGGCAGGCGGCGAAAAGCCAGTTCGGCGGCTTCGACGGCAACGGTCGTCGCCGATTTCCAGCGCGGTGCGGCTTCGAAAAACTGCGGCGTGTAAGTGTTGGCGAAAACGTTCGGCTCGACGCCGCGATTTTTCAGTTGACGAAAAATCGAATGCTCGCCGATAACGTCGCGCAAAGCCTGGTTCGGAAAGCCCTGTTTGTGATAGCCGAGCAGGGCGGGCGCGTTGACGCCGGTTAAGATCGTCGTCTGACCGGAAGCGCTCTGCGGGCGACCTTCAACGCCGAGCCGCGCGTCGGTCGGAATCATTACGCCGTCATAGATTACCGGCGGCGAAAGGTTTTTAAAATGTGCCAGCGGCGCGAGCGTTTCCGCCTGCGCCAGCGGATTTTTTTCGTCCTTATCGCCGATGCCGAGACCGTCTATAAATAATAAAATGACATTTGCCGTTTCACTGGCGCTCATAATTATCGGAAATCTTCAAGCGGGTCAGAAAATTTTCTTTATAGTCTCATTTTATTTGATGGAAAACGAAACTGAATTTTTTATTTTTTCCATAGCGTAATGAGCGGGCGCCGAAAAAACGCGATAAATTATCAAAAAATATTATTAAAGCAGTCGTATGTCAGCGTTCGGGCGAAATTTCCTTGACAATTATACAAAAAAAAAGTAAATTGCAGTCACTATTCTGTTTATTGAACTTCAGTTTGTTGGCGAGTTTTTCAGAAAGTTTCTCAATCGGCTGAAGACCCAAATTCGTCTTAAAATTTTGAGGAGGCAAGTTTACTTATGTTCTGGGCTAAACATACCAAGTCCACGCGGTCATTTGTGTTAAAGATGGCTGTCATTTCAGTGGCAATCTTCGGTTTTGTCAATACTGTCAAAGCGCAAAATATCACCGAAGATTTTGCAAATATCACCACACTTCCTGCTGCCGGCTGGTTTTTACAAAACAACAGTACACCGGTTGGCACGACCGGCTGGTTTCAGGGCAACCCGAATGTGTTTCCGGCGCAAGCCGGCGCGACGAGCTCTTATATCGGAGCTAACTTCAACAACACGACCGGCACCAATACCATCAGCAATTGGCTGCTCACACCGAATCGCACATTTAACAATGGCGATGTAATTAAATTCTGGACGCGAACGGCGACCGATAGTCCTTTCCCGGACAGACTCGAAGTTCGCCTGTCGACGAACGGCGCGAGCACCAACGTCGGCTCAGGTTCGACTGCCGTCGGCGATTTCACGACTCTTTTGACGAGCATCAATCCGAATTTGACCGTCGGCGGTTATCCTGACGTCTGGACGGAATTCACGATTACTTTAGCGGGACTTCCGGCGGGCGGCGCCAGCGGACGTATCGGTTTTCGCTATTTCGTCACCGATGGCGGTCCTGCCGGCGACAATTCCAATTTCATCGGCATCGACACTTTTTCTTATACGGGCGGCGTCCAACCTCCGGTTGCCGGAGAAGCGCCTTTAGATTACAACGGCGATAACAAAACCGATTATGTCGTGGTGCGCAACACCGGCGGCGGTTCGGGCGGACAGGTGACGTGGTTTATCCACAACGGCACGACCTCGACGCAGACGCCGTGGGGCATCTCGACCGACTTCTTTGTTGACGGCGATTTCGACGGCGACGACAAATCCGACATCACCGTGTATCGTCCGACATCGGCTCCGAACTCGTTCTTCTACGCTCTGCGCAGCTCGAACGCGACGCTTCAGGCGCGCGAACTCGGTGCGACGGGCGATGACCCGACCGTGGTCGGCGATTACGACGGCGACGACATCGACGATTTCGCCGTGTATCGCGGCGGCGCATCAGCCGGACAGCCTTCCTTCTGGTATTATCGCGGCAGCGCGACGGCGAACGGCGGCATCACGTTTGTTCAATACGGACAGAACGGCGATTTCCCGGCTCCGGGCGACTATGACGGCGACGCGAAGAATGACTTCTGTGTCCAGCGCAACAACGGTTCCGGTCAGGGCGTCTTCTTGCTCAGACAGTCGAGCAATAACACCAGCCGCGCAGTTCTGTGGGGCACGTCGAGCGATTTGATTCTTCCGGGCGATTACGACGGCGACGGCAAAGACGACTTTGCGGTGGCACGTGGTTCGGGCGGACAAATCGTCTGGAGCGTTCTCTCATCGAACGGCACGACCATCATTCACTACGGACAGCCGTGGGGCTTGTCGGCGACCGACTTCCCGACGCAGGGCGATTATGATGGCGACGGCAAAACGGACATTTCAGTCTGGAGACCGAATGCAGACGTTCAACAGAACTTCTTCTACGTCAGACAGTCATCAAACGGTGCTTTACTGACTCGTGAATGGGGACAGCAGGGCGACTATCCGGTGGCAAACTACAACAGCCACTAAGACGCGAGCTTAGCTGCTTAAGAGTTGAGGCTGAGAAATTTCTCAGCCTCAATTTTTTTTGAAATAAAGCGGTCTCAATTCGTATTCGCGAAGCGTTTGAAAAGTCGTTTCGTCGGTTGCCGAAACGCTCGTTCCGGCTAACAAATCCTTTAATTTTTCGCCGAAACCGGCGGCTAAATTCAAGACGTCAGCCGGCGAAGTGAAAACAAACTCGTCGACCGCGCCGCCTTTTAAAAGCGCTTTGAGTTTGGTTAAACCGCTGGCGTCTTCGGTTTTCAGGCGGTAGATATTCAGCTCGGTCACTGCTGATTCGTTTCGGCGCAGCATTTCGGTCAGTGCGGCATCGAACGCGGATTCTTTCGGCATCAGAACGCGCAGATTTTTAAATTCTTCTTCGTCGAACAGGTAATCGCGCAAAGCCGCAAAAACGGTTTCCGCGTCGATCCGGGCGGGAATTACGTCGGCGTGAATCTGCGCAAAACGAAGCCGGTCGGCGACGGCTTCGCCGACAGCTAAAATTCGCGATGAATCAAGCTCGAAAAATTCCAGATTCGCCTGCGCCAGCGCTTCCAGAAAAAATTCGACGGCGTAAAGGTCGGGAAATATTATCCATTCAAATCCGAAAACGTTTTTTATCAAAGTTTTGTCCGCTGAATTTAACTCGATTTTTTCGGCTTCGACGAAAGGAAACTCAATCACTTCATTCGGTTCGTCCCGCAGCCGGGAAATAATTTTCCGGTTCGACGGTTTGGAAAAAATCGCGTAGGTTTTCGCATTTAAAGAATCCGACATAGATTTTCGATTTTAGCCGACAATCAAAAATCTGCAAATTTGCATTTGCGTCGAGAAAAAAGTAATTTTAAAAATTGACCTGTCGTAAATAATGCTATGAAAGCGATGATACTAGCCGCCGGTTTCGGAACGCGGCTTTTTCCTTTAACCATCGACCGCACCAAGCCGGCGATACCTTTTCTCGGTAAGCCCCTGGTCGGCTACGTCGCCGAATACGTCGCCCGCTACGGCTTTCGTGACGTGGTCGTGAATCTTCATCACCAGCCGGAATCGGTCAAAAAAGCGCTCGGCGACGGCGAAAGGTTCGGCGTCAATATCCATTACACAATCGAAGCGCCGGAAATTCTCGGAACCAGCGGCGCGCTCGACAACGCGCGGCATCTGCTCGCGGGCGATACGTTTTTAATCGTCAACGGAAAAATCATCACCGACATAGATATCGCCGCCGCCGTCGAAACGCACCGGAAAACGGGCGCGCTGGCGACGATGGTTTTAAAACCGAACGCGCGGCGCGAAAGATTCACGGAAATCATCACCGAAGACGGCTGGATAAAAGAATTCGGCAATTTTCCGGAACCGCTGACCAAAGAGGAAATCGCCAATCCGCGATCGGAAATCGAAAATCCGCTGATGTTTACCGGAATCCATATTCTCGAACCGCGCGTTTTCGAATACATTCCGCGCGGCGTCTATTCGGATATTCTCCCGTCCGTCTATATTCCCGCTATAGAAAACGGCGAAAAAATCGCGGCGCACGTGACCGACGCTAACTGGTTCGAGCTTTCGACCATTCCGCGCTATCTGGACATCAGCTTGGCGATGATGAAAAACATCAACGTCATTCAGGGCGATAATTGCCGGATTTCGCCCGCCGCCAATATTTTCAATTCGGTTATCTGGGACGACGTTTCCGTCGCCGAAGGCGCGAATTTAAATCGCGCGATTATCGCCGACGGCGTGCGTATAAAAAACGGCGAAACTTTTGAAAACGTCGCGATTGTCCGCGCCGAGATGCTGACGCATTGCGACGCAATTCCGGAAAAGGCGATGAAAGGCTACCATCAGGGCGAAAATTATATCGTTCCGCTTAATCAGTGAACGGGATTTTCCGACGACCGACGAATCTATGTTTCAAACCAGCGCCCGCGAGCGTTTATTAAATTTTCTTTCAAATCAAAAGACGGACGCCGAAAACGTGCGGCTCGAAGTGCTCACGCCGGACGCTTCGACGCGCGAATTTTTTCGCATCGACTGGCACGAGCAACCGGCAATCGCCTGTATCTACGGCGAAGCTTTTGTCGCCGCCGAGCATAATTATCTGGATGTGACCGGGCTTTTTCTGGAAAGCCGTCTGCCGGTTGCCGAGATATACGCTTTTGACGAAGCCGCGGGAATAATCATTCTCGAAGATTTCGGCGACCGGATTCTGCGCGACGTTTTGCAAAAGACGGACGACGAAGCGCGCGAAGATTTTTTAAACGACGCGATTCGTTTAATCGCCCGCATTCAAGCCGCGACGCCGAAAGCGTTTGAACTGGATTCGATCGCCGCCCGGCTGAAATTCGACGAGGAAAAGCTCGGCTGGGAATTGAACTTTTTTAAAACTCATTATTTTGAAAGCCTGAAAAAACAAAAGCTTTCCGGCGAGGACGAACGATTATTGAACGCGGAATTTACGGAAATCGCGCGCGAGCTGGAAACGAAAGCCAGCGTTTTGTGTCACCGCGATTTTCACACGGCGAATCTGATGATCGACCGGCAAAACCATCTGCGGATAATCGACCACCAGGACGCGCGGCTCGGCTCGGTGACCTATGATTTGGTTTCGCTTCTGCTCGATAGAGTTTCCGAGCCGCCTTCGCGCGCCTGGGTGCGCGAAAAACGGCTTTTCTTTTTGCGCGAAAGGGAAAAGCTCGGTTTAAAAACGCTCGACCCGGACGATTTCGCCAGAGAATTTCATCTGCAGACGATTCAGCGCTGTCTGAAAGCAACCGGAACGTTTTCCTATCAATCGGTTTTCCGCGAAAAAGCTTATTTTATTCCGTTTATCAAACCGATGCTGCAAATCGTTTTGCAGGCTTGCCGGCGGCTCGATAGATTTCCGCATTTGCAGCGAATAATCGACGGCGAATTAAATTAAATTCAGATAGAAAACTTTATGGTTTTTGATTCTTGAGCGGAGAATCTTTCTAAGAAAAATTTTCCGGCGCAAAGCTCGCCAGGTTTAGCTTCAAAAAATATTTTTATAACTTAGTCGCCGATAAATTTTCGGTTTTCAGAAAATCTTCGCCCGGATTGATGAAAAGATTCTGCTCGAAGCGGTATTGCTTATCGTAGAGCTGTTTGTAGCGTCCGTTCATGGCAATCAGTTCTTCGTGCGTTCCGCGCTCGACGATTTCGCCCGCTTCGACCACTAAAATCTGGTCGGCGGAGCGGATGGTCGAAAGCCGGTGCGCGATGACAAACGTCGTTCTGCCTTCGCGCAGGCGGCGCAAGCCTTCCTGAATCAAGGCTTCGCTTTCCGAATCGAGCGAAGAAGTCGCTTCGTCCAGAATCAAAATTCGCGGATTTGCCAGCAGCGCGCGGGCAATCGCGATGCGCTGACGCTGACCGCCGGAAAGCTTGACGCCGCGCTCGCCGACGATTGTGTTATAGGCGTCGGGAAATTTTTCGATAAACTCGTCGGCGTTGGCGACGCGGCAGACTTCCTTGATTTCTTTCAAATTCGCTTCCGGGTTCGAGAAACGAATATTGTCCAGAATCGTGCCGTCAAACAGAAAATTATCCTGCAAAACGACGCCGAGATGCGAGCGGTAATCGCGCAGCTTGACGGCTTGCAAATCCTTGCCGTCGATTTTTATCACGCCTTTGTTCGGCTGGATAAAATTGAGAACGAGACTCAGAATCGTCGATTTGCCGGAACCGCTGGAACCGACCAGCGCCGTCGTCCGCCCGGCTTCCGAATGAAACGTAACGCCTTTTAAAACCGGCACGTTTTCCTCGTATTCAAAATAGACGTTTTCAAAATCAATCGTTCCGGCAACTCGCGTCAAAGGCTGTTTCTGCGCGTCTTCCTCGTCTTCGGTCGTCATCTGCATCACCTCGCGGATGCGGTCGAGACCGGCAAAGGCTTCGGTAATCTGCGTGCCAACTGAAGTTAGCTCGACAATGGGCATCGCCAGCAGAAAAGTGAAAGAGATGTACATCAGAAAATCGCCGAGCGTCATCGCGTTTGTCTGCACGGCGCTGCCGCCGATTAAAATCATCACGACGCTGATGGCGCCGATGACGATTGACGAAAACGCGCCGACCGCGGAAACACCGGTCATCGATTTGGCGATATTTCTAAAAAGCCTGTGCGCGCCGCGCGTGAAAGAAAGCTCTTCGCGCTTTTCCGCCGTGTAAGCTTTGACGATGCGGATGCCGCCGAGCGATTCGCCCAAACGTCCCGTCACTTCGGCGTTTATCACGGCTCGCTCGCGGAAAATCGGGCGCAGTTTTTTGAAAGCGTATGCCAGAACGCCGCCGAAAGCGACGAGGACGACAATCGTCGCGGCAGTTAAACGCCAGTTGATGTAAAACAAAACGCAGACGGCGATGGACGCGGTGACGATGCTTCCGAGAATTTGTCCCAAGCCGGTTCCGACCAGGTTGCGGATGCCTTCCGCGTCGTTCATAATGCGCGAAATAAGCTGCCCGCTCTGCGTCGAATCGAAATAGGAAATCGGCAGCCGCTCGATTTTCTGCTGCACGCGTTTGCGCATATCGGTAATCGCGCGCTGCGCCGCGACGCCGAGAATCTGCGACAAGGCAAAAGACGTGACCGCCTGAATCAGCGACGAAACGCCGATGGCGAGCGCAATCCATTTCAGCAGCTCGTAGCGGCGATTGACGAAAACTTCGTCGCCGATAAACTTGGTCGAAGCCGGCAGAACCATCCCGGCGAGACGGCTGACGAGCATCAGCGAGCTGCCGAAAGCCAGCCGCCAGCGCGCTTTCCAAATCAAATCTTTGGCTTCGCGCCAGGCGCTCGAATAATTTACTTTCTTTTTCTTTTTTTCTTCCGCCATTTATTTAAAATTTGCGCGCCGTTCGGAAAAAAGTCAAATTGGCGCCTCCGCCGCAAACATAAAAGGATAACTTCCGGCTCAAACGGCGACACCGCACCCGGTCAGGTATTGTTTTTTGAGCGGACTGGAAATTTTCTGATAATTTTGAAAATTATGTACTATAATTCTGCGCAAAATTAATCCTGCTGAATTAAATATTTATGTTTGTTCTTTATTGAAGACGCTCTGCATAGAATTAAGACAAATACCTGTTTTTCGTTTAACCCGATATGGAAAATCAAAATCTTAATTCCAGGATTCCCGCTTTTTTAGCAAAATTTTTGTTTTTTGGATTTTGGCTGCACATTCTGGGAGTTTTTTCATTCTATTAAGCAAATACCTTTATTTTCTTATCGGTATTTTATTTATATCACTCCTGACATTGGCTAAAATAGATTACTTGTTCGCTCCATTTGCGCTTGTGCCGCTATGTATTTTGATTTTATATCCGGAAATATCCGGCTGATTGAACAGAAATAAATCTCGAGAGCGCTTCATTTCGCCGCTGCGGGCTTTTCCATTAGAATTCAGATTGTTTTACTTAATCTATTGCGGCTTAGAATTTTACGAAGACTTTATCGATGTCAAAAAACAGCCGGCGTTTGTGATGCCGCTTTTGCCTTTGCTCGGCGCGCTTTGCAAAATAAGGTTCAGGCGCAGCCGGTATGTATCGAAAGAATTCAGCTATAGAATAAAAGCCGGCTTAAACAAGCCGGCTTTATAAAAATTAAAAACTGGTGCGAAGCGCAGCCGATTTTATGGTAAATAAGCGGAAGGTGTCGGTATATCAGTAGTTAGCCCAAACTGATCGACGCGATATGTGAAGTCAGAGCTATGTAGAATATACCAGACTCCGTCGCGAACAACAGCCCAATCCGTCTTGAGATCGCCGTCGTAGTCGGCAGGAACCGGAATATCGCTCGCTACGCCCCACTGAACAGAGTAGTAATTTAAATTGCTGCTTTGTAAAATCCACCAATCACCCGTCGAAGGACGAAAAACGGCGATGTCGGTTTTTCCGTCTCCGTCATAATCCGCCGCCACCGGCTTATCGGTCGCTAAACCGAAACTTTGCGTGTAGAAACCCTGAGTCGAGCCTAAACTGTACCAGACTCCGTTACGATAGACGTTCAAATCGGCTTTGCCGTCGCCGTCAAAATCTCCGACCACCGGTTTATCGGTCGATAAGCCGAATTGAACGACCTGAAGCTGCTGGTCCGAGCTTTTTAAAATGTGCCAGAATCCGTTTCTGAAAAAGGCAGCGTCGGCTTTTTTATCGCCGTCATAATCGGCTGCCACCAGCAAGTCTCCCGCCTGACCGTGATTTAACGTAAAAAATGTACTATTAGAACTCTTTAACACGTGCCATTCGCCGGTTGAGGGACGAAAGACCGCAAAATCGGTTCGACCGTCGTTATCGTAATCGGCGGGAACGATTTTATCTCCGTTGCTTCCCCACGGCGTTGTGGCGGAAGTGTTGGTCGAGCTGTTTTTTACGCTCCAGGTCGCTTGAGCATCGGGGCGGAAGTAGGAAAGGTCGCTTTTACTGTCGCCGTCGTAATCAAAAAAATTGAAGCTGTCCTGATAACGGGCGACGAAAATATCCTCTCCGGTATCATCCCAATCATATCGACCGGCAACCAGAATTTTGCCGTCCGATTGAATTTTGGCGTCAAAGGCTGCCGCGTGTAAGCCGCCGTAATCCGTATAAAATTTTCCGCCGTCGGCGAAGGTGGTATCCAGCGCGCCCGAACTGGTGTAGCGCGCCATTGAAACCTCAAAGCTGCCCGTATAGCCGCGGTTGTGCGTATATCCGACGGCAAGAATCTTTCCGCCGCTCTGCGGCTCCAAATCTGTCGGCGTGCTGGCGCGATACGGACCGAAATCCGTTATGACCAGTCCGGCGTTTCCGAAAGAGGTGTCGATTGTACCGTTTGACTCGAAACGGACAAGGAAATATTCCGTATTGTTATAATCGTGCTGTCCGAAAGTGGCTTCACCTGCCGCCACGATTTTCCCGTTACTGTAAGCGATAGTTTCCAGCGCCTCGAATTTATAAACGGTCGAGTTGCTTACCTGTGTAAGAACGATACCGTTATTTCCGAAACTGGTATCCGGCGTTCCGTTACTATTATATCTGGCGACCAGATTCGCGGAAAAATAAGTGGGAACGTAGGTGGCATAATTGCCGCCGACAACTATTTTACCGTCGGGTTGGAGAATCATATCTTTGATTCCGATTCCCGCATCGACCGGATCGATGATGGCGATTCCGCCGTTTCCGAAGCTCGTATCCAGACTTCCGTTCTGATTATATCTGGCAAAAAGAGCTTTCTGGCTGCCGAAAGGCAATTCTCTCGTTCCGCCGGCGACAAGTATTTTTCCGTCCGGCTGTAAGACGACACTCCTGGCAGCGTCACTTCGATTATTTATATCGGTTACAACCTTTCCCTGCGAACCGAAGCTGGTGTCGAGCGTTCCGTTCGTGTTATAACGAACCAAAGCGATATCCTCGTTCGCTTGGTTGTAGCTTTGCCCGACTACAATAATTTTCCCGTCGGGCTGAATAATTGCATCTTTGGCAGAATCAAAGTTTATTTTATACAAAAGGTCGGCATAGGTTCTGGTCGGTCTGATCGGCGTTTTTACTTTGCCGCCGGTCCCGAAGGAACCGTCCAGCGAGCCGTCCTTGTTGTATCGGGTCACGGCAAAGTTATTATCCGCGCCGGCGTAAGTATTTCCCACCACGACTATTTTTCCGTCAGCCTGCTGATCGACTGCCTCAGCCGCCTCGTGTGAAATGATGCCGGTGCCCGAAATTACTCTGCCGTTCGTGCCGAACGAAGTATCGATATAGCCGTCCGTGTCATAGCGAATAACAGTGGCAGCCTGATTGAGCGCAGCGCTGGAGAGACCGGCGGAAATTATCTTACCGTCCGGCTGAATGACCGCCGCGAGGCTGCCGTCGTCAAAATCACTAATCGGCGTAAATACTCTGCCGCCCGTTCCGAATGTGTTATCTAAAGCTCCGTCGCCGTTATAACGAACGGCTGAAAAATCGTAATTCGGGAAGCTGGTCGAAATGCTCTTGCCGGTCACGACAATCTTTCCGTCCGCCTGCAAGGCGACCGCTCCTGCCAAATCATCTTTACCGGAAACGTTGGTGACGATTTTTCCCGATACTCCGAAGGATGAATCGAGCGAACCGTTGGAATTAAAGCGAGCGACGGCAAAATCATTCTGCGTGCCGTCAAAAGAATTGCCGACCGCGACTATCTTTCCGTCTCCCTGAATCCGCATTCCGCGAACTTCATCGACATTATTTCCAAAGTCGGCGATTGATTTTCCGGCGTTGCCGAAGGCGGTATCCAAACTGCCGTCGGAATTATACCGGGCGACGACAAAATTACTGTCCGAACCGGTGTCCGCTTTTCCGGCGACGAGAATTTTACCGTCAGGTAAAATCGAGATTGCCCGAATCTCGTCGTCTCCTCCAAAATCGGTAACTATCTTTCCGTCCAAATCGTCGATGCCGAATGTATCGTCCGGCGAGCCGTCGGAATTAACCCTGATTAATACGGAATCAGCCGGAGTGTAGCCTCCGCCGTTTATCGGCGCTTTGGTGTGACCGCCGACGATGATTTTTCCGTCGGGCTGGACGGCGACGGCGTAAGCTCCGTTGCCGCCGGGCTGAATCCGCGTGTATACATAGCCATAACTCGGTCCGTAGGGTATAAAAGTTCCAAAACTCGGGTCTTCGGCACCATTCGGAAGCAGCCGCCCGATAACAAACCAATAATCTCCAATTAAGCCTTTCGGCGCAAAACCGGCAATTAATATCTTGCCGTCGCTTTGTAAAGCCATTGAAAAAGGAATAAATGTGGAATACCCGCTAAACGTCCCGCCCATCCCGAACGAGCTGTCAAGCGAGCCGTTGGCATTATATCTGCGCACGGCAGAGGTCAGCCCGCCGTTATACCTGTAGCCCGCTGTAAGCAGTTTGCCGTCGGGCTGCAGCAAGGCGCTGGTAATACAATTGTCCGCATAACTGAACGGAGTGATTACCTTTCCTTTATTTCCGAAACTGGAATCGTAATGTCCCGGCGCGGCAAAAATCTTTTCTGTAAAACCCGCAAACAAGATTATAAACAATAAATATGTCAGAAATTTACTGTCGATAAGTTTTTCGGATATCGTATTTCCCCGTAAATAACGCTTTTCGACCCGAGTGTCATTGAACATAAAAATCTCCCTTTATTTTTTGGAATTAGCGGTTTGATTTTCTGCTTTCCAGCCGTTTTTTTTAAGTTTGTTTCAGTTTACCTGTCCCGAGCCTGGACGGCTCCGGTTACCCGCTTACTCTGTTTTCCTTTCTCAGGCGAGAATAGGCTTTGTAAAGATATGCGCTGAAAAGTGCAGATAGAAGTAATAATAATGCCATTATTTAAAATTAATGCCAATTCGGATTTGAGAAAAAGAAAAATAGCCCGGTAAGACTACACTTTTATGACTGTTACTCGGTGATTTCAAGTGATAATATACTTCAGACATTCGCTATTGTTTCGGTCTGGTTTTCCGCGCCGAAAAATTGAAAACGCGCCGTCGTCCGTTTGAATGATATCTGTGTTTGCGCCGTTTCGGCAGAGGCGTCAAACAATCTGCACGGGCGGCAGCGAGCACGTCTGCCTGCGTGACGACTGCGTTTCCGCGTATGCTTCAATCGCTTGAAAACTCAATTTATTTTATGAAGAGTATTTTCTATATTCACAATTATCAACCGAAAACCAGAAAGAATTGAGGGAACGAACGAGCGAGCGAACTTGCAGGCGACCGGAAAACGCGCCGGTTTTACCAAAATGAAAGGCGAGCGCTGCTGTGGCGGCAAACGGCTGGCGTCGAGGCGGGCGATTCTTATCGCGGGCGGCGCGGCTTTTAAAAAGCGAATTGTCGTCGAGCCTTTTTGAAAAGGTTGACGTTTATAACATAAAATGTTGGCGTTTATAAGCCAACGGCTCGGATTCTTAATTTAACTCCGGCGAAAACGGACGGTCAAACGGAAGAAGTCGCGCGAAAAAGGTTTTGCGTGAAAAGATAAAATAGTTATGAGCGAAGAAAGAATTGTCACCATTTTCGGCGGCTCGCGCTGCAAGGAAAATTCTCCCGAATACGAGCAGGCGAAAGAAATCGGCGCGCGACTGGCGGAAGCCGGTTTTACCATCTGCACGGGCGGCTATCTGGGCGTGATGGAAGCCGCCTCGCGCGGCGCAAGGGAAAAAGGCGGGCGCGTTCTGGGCATTGTAATGAACCAGTTTAAAGCCGAACCGAACCGCTTTCTGACGGATAAAGTCGCTTCGCAGCATTTTTATGAACGCCTGCAAAATTTGATTACCCGCTCGGTCGGCTTTGTCGCGCTGAAAGGCGGAATGGGAACAATCACGGAAATTTCGCTGGTCTGGAATAAACTGATGACGGGCGTCATCGACCCGCGCCCGATGGTTCTTTTGGGCGAATGCTGGCAGCCGGTCATCGAATGCTGGCAGCAGCATCTGGTCGTCAGCGACGAAGACGTTTCGCTGCTGGATTTTGCCGATACTCCCGAACGGGCTTGTGAAATCATCCTGGCAAAATCGCCGAAAACAATCTGATAAGTTTTCGATTCAAAAAAATAAAATACTTCGGAGCAAATATGTTCAAACTTTCGTGTCGTTTGAGTCTCATTTTGGTTTTCTGCGTCTTTTTCACCGCAACTGCTTTCGCGCAAACAAAGCTTTTACGGTTTCCCGATATTCACGGCGAAAGAGTCGTTTTCACTTATGGCGGCGACATCTGGACGGCTGCCGCAAACGGCGGGACGGCGACGCGCCTGACGGCGCATCCGGGCGTCGAGGTTTTCGCCAAATTTTCGCCCGACGGAAACTGGATTGCCTTTACCGGGCAATACGACGGCGACGAACAGGTTTATGTCCTTCCGGCAACGGGCGGCGTGCCGAAACAGCTGACGTTTTATCCGGCGAAAGGTCCGTTTACGCCGCGCTGGGGCTACGACAACCAGGTTTACGACTGGACGGACGACGGCAAAAAAATCATCTTTCGCTCGCACCGCGATTCGTGGACGCTGGCGGAAACCAGGCTTTACGCCGTGGCGGTCGAAGGCGGAAACGCCGAGCCGCTGCCGATGCCGGAATCGGGCGCGGGCGATTTTTCGCCGGACGGCACGAAGATTGTTTATTCGCCGCGCGCCAGAGATTTTCGTCCCGAAAAACGCTACGGCGGCGGGCAGGCGAGCCAGCTTTATATTTTCGATATAAATACGAGCGACGCGAAACTGATCACGCCCGAAAGCCCGCGCGCCAGCCGCGAGCCAATGTGGATCGGCGACACGATTTATTACGTTTCCGACCGCGACGGTCATTTTAATCTTTACGCTTACGACACGAAAACTAACAAATCCCAGCAGCAGACGACCCAGAAAACTTACGACGTGCGCTGGGCTTCTTCGGACAGAAAAAGCCGCATCATCTACGAATTAAACGGCGAGCTGCAAATTTTCGACACGCGGGCGAGAAAATCCGCACCCGTTTCGATAACGGTTCCGACCGACAGCGTTTCGAGCCGCCCGAATAGAATTCCGGTAGCCGGTTTTATCGCCGACGTTTCCCTGAGTCCGAAGGGCGAGCGCGTTCTTTTCGGCGCGCGCGGCGAAATTTTTTCCGCTCCGGCAGAAAAAGGCGCGACGCGAAATCTAACCCAATCCAGCGGCACGCACGATAAATTTCCGCGCTGGTCGCCCGACGGCTCGCGCATCGCCTATATTTCCGACAAATCGGGCGAGGAAGAAATCTGGATTGTCCAGCAGGACGGCACAAAACCCGCCGAGCAAATCACGCGCGGCGGCAAAGCTATGCGCTACGCGCCCGAATGGTCGCCCGACGGAAAATATATCGCCTTCAGCGACAAGGACGGAAAAGTTTTCATTTTGACTCTGGCGAGCAAACAAATCGTGCAGGTCGGCGATTCGCCGCAAGGTCAGGTGCGAGATTACACCTGGTCGCCGCGCGGCAATCATCTGGCTTTTTCGATGCCGGAAGAAAACGGTCTTTCCTCGATTTACGTCTGGAGCGAAACGGACCGGACGACGAAAAAAGTGACCGATTCGCTGTTTAACGAATTCAATCCGGCTTGGGACAGCGGCGGTAATTATCTGTATTATCTTGCGGTCAGAGAATTTGCGCCGCAAATCTCGAATATCGAATTTAATTTCGCCGGCAACCGCAACGTCGGGATTTACGCGCTCGCTTTGCGCCGAGACGTAAAACACCCGTTTCCGAATGAAAGCGACGAGGTGACGATTACCAGAGAAGAACCGAAGCTGGAATCGGGCGTTCCGTCTTTGACGCCGACGCCGATGCCGATGCCGACTCAATCGCCAACACCGACGCCGTCGCCGAGCGGCAGCCCGTCGCCGACGCCCACTCCGACGCCGACGCCGTCGAATCCGAATGCTGTTTTGCGGATTGATTTCGACGGCTTACAAAATCGCGTGGCGCGCGTTCCGGTCGATGCCGACAATATCGGAAATCTTTCGGCGAACAAAAATTTTCTGTTTTACACGACCGGCTCGGCGTTTTATTACGGGCGCAGCGGCGACCGCCAGCCGACGCTGAAAATTTTCAGCTTAAAAGACCGCAAGGAAACGGTTTTAACCGAAGGCGCGTTCGGTTACGCGCTTTCGGACGACGGCTCGAAAATCATTTTTCCGCAAGCCGGAAATTTTGTTTTGATGGACGCTTCGCCTTTAGGCTTGCCGGGCAAAAAGAACGTTTCGACTGCCGGGTTGCAGTATGAGCGCGTTCCGGCGGAAGAATGGAATCAGATTTTTAACGAAGTCTGGCGGCGTTACCGAGACTTTTTCTACGTCGAAAATATGCACGGCTACGACTGGGAGGCTTTGCGCGAGCAGTATCGACCGCTTTTGCAATACGTCGCGCATCGCTCGGATTTAAATTATGTGATTGCCGAGATGGTCGCCGAGCTTGCCGCGCAGCACTCTTATATCGAAGGCGGCGACTGGCAGAATCCGCCGCGCGCCCGCGTCGCTCTGCCCGGCGCGCGCTTCGCGCTCGATTCTTCGACGGGACGCTACCGCATCTCGAAAATTTTCGGCGGGCAAAACGAGGAAGATATTTACCGCTCGCCTCTGACGGAAATCGGCGTCAACGCCAAAGTCGGCGATTACGTTCTGGCGATCAACGGCGAGGAAGTGACCCGAAACTCCGACCCGTACCAGCTTTTGCGCAACAAAGCCGACAATCCGGTGCAATTGACTTTAAACGACCGACCGACTTTCGACGGCGCGCGAACCGTGACTTATCGACCGGTAACCGATGAAGGGAATTTGATTTATCTGGATTGGATTACGAAAAATCGCCAGAAAGTCGAGCAGCTTTCCGGCGGTCGTCTCGGCTACCTGCACATTCCCGATATGGGCGCGAACGGCATCCGCGAGTTTATCAAATATTTCTACGGTCAAACCAGAAAAGAAGGCTTAGTCGTCGATGCCCGCGCCAACGGCGGCGGCAACGTTTCGCGAATGCTGATTGAACGCCTGCGCCGCCAGCTTTTGGCGATGCAGTACGCGCGCACCAGCGAGATTCCGAACACCTACCCGGACGGCGTTTTTATCGGTCCGATGGTTTGTCTTTTAAACGAAAATTCCGCTTCGGACGGCGATATTTTTCCGGCGATGTTTCGCGAGGCGAAGCTCGGGCTTTTAATCGGAAAACGCTCGTGGGGCGGCGTCGTCGGCATCACCAATCGCGGCAGTCTCATTGACGGCGGAACGGTCAATGTGCCGGAATTCGGCTTTTTGAACAGCAAAGGCGAATGGACTATCGAAGGCTACGGCGTCGACCCGGATATTGTCGTCGATAACGACCCGAAATCGGTGATCGACGGGCGCGACCCGCAGCTTGAGCGCGCGGTCGACGAATTGATGAAACAGCTGAAAAATCGTACCGTCAAACTGCCGCCGCGTCCGGCTGCTCCGGTGAGGACGAATTAGTAAATACTTTTTCCCGCCTCGAACCGGATAGAAAAAGAAATGACGAATGATGGATGCGGAACGCGTGAATTGCAATTTTCGCATTCATCATTCGGCTTTCATCGTTTTTCGTGTTTCCGCCGTGAAAAAATTAATAGAATAATTTTTTTCGGCTTAATGTCAGGTCTCAAACTTTATCATTCATCCTTTTTTGGTAAAATATATAAAGAAAATATGAATTGTCCAAAATGCAACGCTCCTTTACTTCCGAATGCGAAATTTTGCGGCTCGTGCGGTTTGACTTTACAAACGGCGCAGCAACCGCCGCAACAACAATATCAGCAGCAACAGCAACCGCCGCAACAGCCGCCGCCGCCGCAACAGCAATACCAGCAGCCGCAGGCGAATTACCAAAACCAGCAGCAATCGCCGGGGCAGGGCGGCGCCTTTCACTTTGACCCGGACAATCGCGGTCAGGGGCGCGGCTACACCTGGGAAATTCAACACGCGGGTTCGTTTGCTCTGGCGGTCGTGACTTTACAATCCGAACAGGCGATATCGGCGGAAGCGGGTGCGATGGTTTCGATGTCGGCAAATGTCGAGCTTCATTCGGAAATGAAAGGCGGCGTTTTCGGCGCGCTCAAGCGCGCGGTCGGCGGCGAATCGGCTTTCGTTTCGACGTTTACCGCTCGCGGCGGCGCGGGCGAGGTGACGCTGGCGCCCGGCGCGCCCGGCGATGTGGTCGGAATCGAAATGAATAATCAAACCTTTATGGTACAGTCCAGTTCGTATCTGGCGGGCGATACGAGCCTGCAAGTGAACACGAAATGGGGCGGCGCAAAATCTTTCTTCGGCGGCGAGGGTTTGTTCGTGCTGCAGGTTTCGGGCGCGGGGCTGCTGCTGGTTTCTTCTTTCGGCGCGATACACCGGAAAACGCTGCGCGCGGGCGAGCGATACGTGGTCGATTCCGGGCACCTGGTCGCGTGGGAAGGTCATATGCAGTATCAGCTTCGGAAAGCGACGAAAAGCTTTTTCCGCA
Source organism: Pyrinomonadaceae bacterium (assembly GCA_036388635.1). Taxonomy (GTDB): domain Bacteria; phylum Acidobacteriota; class Blastocatellia; order Pyrinomonadales; family Pyrinomonadaceae; genus JALZHR01. The sequence goes on along the minus strand of DASVRL010000032.1, from coordinate 989 downwards.
GCTTTCTGAGCGGCGAAGGCGTCGTCGCGGAATTTGCCGGACCGGGCGAGATTTTGATTCAAACCCGCAATCTGGCGGCTTTTGCCGGATTGCTGAAACCGTTTTTCCCGTCGCAGGGCGGCAGCGGCGGCGGCTTTAGTTTCGGAGATTAGTTTTAAAATGCGAAATGAAAGAAGACGGAAGTCGGAAAACGGTAGAAATTTATCTTCTGATTCCTGACTTCTGTCTCCCGACTTCTTCCGTTTTGCGTTTTCGACAGGCATTATTCAATTAGTAGAGTTTTAAATGGCATCTTTAGAGACAAAAGAAAACATCCCGGCTCCCCACAAAAAAAACGAAATCAAAATTCGCGCGCGCGCCGTTTCGCGGGGCGTCGCTATCGGAGAAGTCATCAGCCTGCACGGCAAAAAAAGACAGTTTTACCGCATTTCGCTGAAAGAATTTCAAATCGAGCGCGAAATCCGTCGTTTAAATAACGCCGTTCGGATGGCAAAGCGGCAACTGAAAAAACTCAGCCAGCAAAAAAACGGCGAGACGCAGGCGAATATTTTTGAAACGCATCTGCTGCTGCTCGAAGACAAGTCTTTATTAAATAAAATCGAGACGGCAATCCGCGAGCAGAAAATCAATTGCGAATGGGCGGTAAAACTCGTCACTGACCGCTATCTGGCGATTTACAAGGATATACAGGACGAGCATCTGCGCGAGCGTCACATAGATTTTGAAGACGTTGCCGAACGCCTGCAAATCGCGCTCGGCGGCGGCAGAAAATCGCCCGTGCGGCTCGAAAAAAACTCGATTGTCGTCGCCAAAGAATTAAAGCCTTCGACGCTCGCCGAGCTCGGTCAGGACGAATTGAAAGCCGTTTTGACCGAAAACGGCGGCTGGACTTCGCACACATTTATCCTGGCGCGGGAAATCGGGCTGCCCGCCGTCACCGGGTTAAAAGGACTTTTGCGGCGCGTGAAGACGGGCGAGACGATAATCGT
>DASVRL010000031.1:0-2064 GCA_036388635.1 Pyrinomonadaceae bacterium | reverse complement strand
CGATACGAGAAATCTGCCCAAAAACGCGATTGCCGGAATTTCCGCTTTCGGCGACAACGAAAACGCGCTCGGAATGGGCGTGCAGAACGGGAAGCTGGTCATCTGGCGGCGCGAGAAAAACAATCATCAAGTCATTGTGGCTGCGGACGTGCCGAAATCCAATCAGCTTTATCTGAGAATGTCGGCTTTAAACGGGCATTTATTCCGCTTTGCCGTCAGCCGCGACAATCGAAAATGGCAAGTGGTCGGCGGCGAAGTGGACGGCGCGTATCTGCCGCCGTGGGACAGAGGTTTGCGCGTGGCGCTGGTCGCGGGCGGCGCTTCTAATGCGTCGGCGCGGTTCGGATTTTTGCGTATCGAGCCGCTTAAAACCGTCAAAACCGTGCCCGGTACAACGCCCTAGTCAGCCGAAATAAAAATTTAACCATCGGGAGCAAATAAATGAATTTTTCAAGAGCAAAAAAGGTTTTTAGTTTAATCGCAATTTTAATTGCGGCGCTTGTCTTTGCGGGCTGCGAGCGCAAAGCCGCCAACACGGGCGGCACGCGCGAGGGCGGCAAAAAAGTAATCGGCTTTGCCCAATCGGAAACCGATAATCCGTGGCGCATCGCCGAAACGAAATCGATGCAGGACGAAGCCGCCAAGCGCGCCGACAAATACGAGTTCGTCTTGACGAACGCGCAGGGGCAAACTTCCAAACAGGTTTCGGACGTGGAAGATTTAATCGCCCGGCGCGTCGACGCGATTTTTCTCGTTCCGCGCGAAGCCGAAGGCTTGACGACCGCTTTGCAGCGCGCGAAAGAAGCGAAAATTCCGGTTTTTCTGATTGACCGCGAGCATCAGGGAACAGCCGGACAGGATTTCGTCACCTTTATCGGCTCGAATTTTGTCGAAGAAGGTCAGCGCGTCGGCGAATGGGTCGTCAAAAACACGGGCGGCAAAGCCGGAGTCGTCGTTCTCGAAGGCAACGCCGGAGCATCGGTTGCGCGCGACCGCAACACGGGGTTTCTGGAAGCGATTAAATCCAGCCCCGACGTCAAAGTGCTGGCTTCGCAGCCCGCCGATTTCAAACGCGCCAACGGGCAAGCCGTGATGGAAAATCTGATTCAGGCGCACGGCAAAAACATCACGGTCGTTTACGCGCACAACGACGAAATGGCGCTCGGCGCGATTCAGGCGCTGAAAACCGCCGGTTTTAATCCGGGCAAAGATGTGAAAGTCGTCTCGGTCGACGGTCAGAAATCGGCGCTCGAAGCCATTATCGCCGGCGATTTAAACGTCACGGTCGAATGCAACCCGCGTTTCGGTCCCATAGCCTTCGACACGCTCGAAAAATATTTCGCCGGTCAACCGATTCCGCCGAAAATCATCGTGCCCGACAAGTTTTTCGACGCCGGCAACGCGGCGCAGTTCGTCAACGAAGCATATTAAGTGAGAACTGATAACTGATAACTGATAGTGAAAAAACAAAACTATCAGTTATCAGTTCTCAACTATCAGTTATAAAAAATTATGGCTTGGATAAAAACAATTCCGCTTGCCGACGCGGAAGGGGAGTTGCTTGAGCTTTTGATGAAACAGCGCGGGATGTATCCGGCGGAATACGCTGTCCCAGCGCCGAAGGCGAGCGACATCGGCGAGTCTATAGTCGAATCGCACACGTTGATACCGGAAGCGCTGTATCACGCTTTTTCGACCTTCGGAGCTTTGCTGTCAGAGGAATTGCCGCTTCAGCGTCGGCAGCACGAAATGATTGCGACGATGGTTTCGGTGACGAACGATTGTCATTATTGAGTGGAATCTCACGCAGAGTTTCTGCGTCGCGTGACCTTGGATGACGATTTGATTGCCGCTTTGCGCGACGATTACACCAGCGCGCCGATAACCGAAGCCGAACGCGTGATGCTCGATTACGTGGTGCAGTTGACGAAAGATGCCGTGAAAATCACGCCCGCTTATCACGAACGTTTGCGCGCCGCCGGTTTCGACGATCAGGCGATTTTACAGATCACTTTGATTGCCGCCTGGTTTAATTACATCAATCGCGTCGCCGACGCGCTCGGC
>DASVRL010000030.1:0-13852 GCA_036388635.1 Pyrinomonadaceae bacterium | reverse complement strand
TATCATAAGCACGTTTGAGAAAGAAAGTATTTTTACCACCTATGAAAATAAGATTTTTTGCAGCAGCGGCGTTAATTTTCACCTTCGGCTTGAACGTCTTCGGACAATTGCAGGCGAAAACCGCCGACACGGTTTCGAACGATAAAACTTCGCGCGCGCAGATTCTGCCTCTGGCGCAGGTCAAAGAAGGAATGCGCGGCACGGCGCTGACCGTTTTTCGCGGCACCGAGCCGGAAGAATTTAACGTCGAGATTCTGGGCATTCTGCCGAGCGCGGTCGGTCCGCGCCAGGACTTGATTATCGGCAAATTAAGCGGCGGCGGCGCTGACCGCACGCACGTTTTCGCCGGAATGAGCGGTTCGCCCGTCTACATCGACGGGAAACTGGTCGGCGCGATTTCCTACAGCTTTCCTTTCTCGAAAGAACCGATTTGCGGCATCACGCCGGTCGAGCAGATGATCACGATTTTCGAGCAGAACACGGGCGCGAAACGCACGACGAGCACGCCGCGCGCCGTCTCGTTTGCCGAACTCGCCTCGACCGAGTGGAAACCGAATTTTCCGCGCGCAGCGAGCGTCGCTTCTTCGCTGTCGGCTTCGAGCATTCCTTCAATCGCCGGACAAACTTTCCAGCCGATTGCCACGCCGCTCACCTTTAGCGGTTTTTCGCAGGAAACTTTAAACGTTTTTGCTCCGCAGCTGATGTCAGTCGGCTTGCTGCCGGTCGCCTCGGTCGGCGGCGGCGCGAAAATGACGCCGATGGAAAAATACAACGACAAAACCTTGCAGGGCGGCACGTCCGTGTCGATGCAGCTGACGCGCGGCGATTATTCGCTGGCGGCTGCCGGGACGGTCACGTTTCGCGACGGCGAAAAAGTTTACGCTTTCGGTCACCCGTTTTTGAGTCTCGGAACGTCGGATTTGCCGATGTCCGAATCGCACGTTATCACGGTTATTCCGAATCTGAACAACTCGTTTAAGCTCGCCGTGCCGGACGCGATGGTCGGTACGATGACGCAAGACCGCAACACCGGCGTTTTCGGAAAATTAGGACAAGCGCCGAAGATGATTCCCGTCAAACTGAATCTGCAAACGAGCCGCGAAAAACAGGAAACTTTTAATTTCGAAGTGGCGAAAGACGATTTTTTAACGCCGCTTCTTTTAAACATCGCCATCTACAATTCAATCTCGGCGATGGAAAGAACTATCGGCGATTCGACCATCCAAATCGAAGGCGACATCAAGGTCAGAGGTCAGGAGCCGATTAAAATCGAGCGCCGCTTTACCGGCGGGCAGGCGATGCAGCACGCCGCCGGCTCGGTCGCCGTGCCGGTCAATGCGCTTTTGCGAAGCGGTTTTGACGAAGCGGAAATCAGCGAAGTCACTTTAAACGTCACTTCGACCGACGGAAATCAAGCCGCCGTTCTGGAACGCATCGCGCTCGACAGAACCGAGGTTAAAGTCGGCGAATCTTTTGAAGTGCAGGCGTTTGTTCGCAATAAAGCCGGACAGATTTTCGTCCAGCGAACGCCCGTCACCGTGCCGAAAGACACGCCCGCCGGAACGCTTCTCGTCTCAATCGGCGACGGCGGCTCGATTCAGCAGGTCGCGGCTTCGCGCTCGTTCATCCCGAAAAATCTCGGCGAGCTTATCAAAACGATTAACGAAATCAAAAAGAACGACCGGCTGTATGTGCAAACCTATCGCGTCACCAACGGCGCCATCATCGGCGCGAAAGAATTGCCGAATCTGCCGCCGTCCGTTCTGGCAACCTTAAACAACGACCGCACGGCTGGCGGCTTCACGCCGACCGTTCTGACCGTTTTGACCGAGCAGGTCATCGCGCCCGCCGATTACGTGATTACGGGTCAGCAGGTTTTGACGATTGAAGTTACGAAATAAATTATAGAAATAAAATTCTGAAAAAGGTTGAAAGTCGGTTATCCCGCTTTTGACCTTTTTTCGTTTTTTGGCAAACTGTAATATGAACAATCTAAATAAATTACTCGAAGCCGCCAGTTTTGCGGCGAAAAAGCATCAAACGCAAAAACGCAAAGGCGAAAACGCCGAGCCTTATATCAATCATCCTTTAGAGGTCGCCAATCTTCTGGCAAACGTCGGCAAAGTCGAAGATACGGACGTTTTAATCGCCGCGCTTCTGCATGATACGGTCGAAGACACCGAAACGACAAAAGAGGAAATCGCCCGGAAATTCGGTGAAAACGTTTCCGAAATAGTTATGGAAGTGACCGACGACAAGTCTCTGCCTAAGCCCGCGCGCAAACAACTGCAAGTCGAACACGCGCCGCATTTATCGCCCGGCGCAAAGCTCGTCAAGCTCGGCGACAAAATCAGCAACATCACGGACATTTTGAACAATCCGCCGCACGACTGGTCGCTTGAGAGAAAGCGCGAATACGTCGAATGGGGCGAAAAAGTGGTGGCGGGCTTGCGCGGCGCAAATGAGAATCTGGAAAAGCATTTCGATGAGATAGCCGCGCAGGCGAAAAAGAAATTCAGTTAAATTCAGCGCGTCGCTTCGCCTTCGACCCAAATTTCGCCGCCGGCGTAAACTTCCTTTTTCCAAATCGGAACCGTGCGTTTCAGTTCCTTAATCAGCCACTCGCAGGCTTCAAAAGCGGCGCGGCGATGCGGCGCGGAAACGCTGACGACGACGCTCGTCTCGCCGATTTCCAGTTTTCCCAGACGATGAACGATGCCGACGTGGGCGATTTCGAATTGCTCGCGCGCCTGCCCGCCGAGTTTTTCCATCTCGCTCAACGCCATCGCCTCGTACGCTTCGTAAACGAGGTAAAGCGTTTCGCGTCCTTTCGTAAATTGCCGCACGTAGCCGTCCAGCGTCACGGTCGCGCCGCATTCGGGCAAAACCGTGCGTCGCGCAATCGCGCCGACATCGAGCGGCTCGGTCGTGAGTTCAAAAAAACTTCTTTCATTTATCATTTATCATTTATCATTTATCACTTTGGTTAAATTTTGCAATCTAATAAAATCCAAGCCGATAAATGATAAATGATAAATGATAAATGTTACCCGCCGCTGACGGCGGTAAAAACCGCCAGTTCGTCGCCGTTTCGAATTGTTTCGGCGCCGCTCGCGTATTCCTGATTGACGGCGAACAGCAGCGAATGCTGTTCGAGCTGCGGAAATTGTCTGAGAATTTGCCGCAGCGCGTCGGCAGCCGTCGTCTGTTCCGCCAAATCAAATTCGATTTCTCTTTCGCCAATCGCCTGCGCCGTCGCGCCGAAAAATAAAATCTGCACTTTCATAAATAGATCGTTTTAACGATTTGAGAGACTGCTTTTGCTTTGTGGAAACAGCCGCCCGGTTTTCAACCGGCAAAGCCTTCAATTCCGCATCAACCGAAGGCTTTATTTTTTCTCGAAATCACTCTTTAGCCGGTTCATTTTTTATAATTGCCTGAAACAGTATTATTTTGCTTTCCACAGCAAAACCGATCCCGCCCCGAACTTCGGACGTATCAGGTTTGATCGCCGTTACCAAATCTCCGTAAAGTTCCCAACCGGCAGCCAGTTTCTGATTTATTTTCAGTTCCAAATCCTTGGCTGTGTCCGCTTCTAAAAGTTCGTAATTCATAAAAAGATTCTGCCATAGAGCGCGTAGAGAAAGGAAAGGTGAAATGCGAAAATAATTTCGCCTTTTTCCGTTTTGCTTTTTACTCGTTTGGCTCTCGGGCTTAGATTTCCTCGCGCAGGGCGCGTTTCAAAATTTTTCCCGTGTTGCCGACCGGCAGCTCGTCGCGAAACTCGATGTGGCGCGGGTATTTATTCGCCGCAAACTGGGTTTTGCACCATTCAATCATCTGTTCTTCGGTCACGGTCGCGCCCGGTTTTCTGACAATAAACGCTTTGACTTCTTCGCCCAGTCTTTCGTCGGGAACGGCGATGACGGCGACGAGCGAAACCGCCGGATGCGTCATAATTATTTCTTCCAGCTCGCGCGGGTAGACGTTGTAGCCGCCGCGCAGAATCATATCTTTTTTGCGGTCGACGATTGCGAGATAGCCTTCCGTGTCCATAATGCCGATGTCGCCGGTGTGAAACCAGCCGTTGCGAAACGCTTCGGCGGTCGCCTCGGGACGTTTGTAATAGCCTTTCATCACGTTTGCGCCGCGAATGACGACCTCGCCGCGTGTCCCGCGCGCAACTTCCCGGTCGTTTTCATCGACGCATTTTACTTCGACGCCGAAAATCGCCTGACCGACCGTTCCCGGCTTGGAAGGTTTTTCGAAATGATTGAAACAGGCGAGCGGCGAAGTTTCCGATAAACCGTAGCCTTCGAGAATGCGCAAGCCGAAAACCTGCTCGAATTCCTTCATCACTTCGACGGGCATCGGCGCGCCGCCCGAAGTCGGAACTTTCATATTTTCGCGGATGCGGCTGACGTCGTAGCCGGTTTCCTCGACGTATTTCAAAAGCGCCCAGTACATCGTCGGCACGCCGACCCAGAAATTCACCTTTTCCCTTTCCATCGCTTCGAGCGTCGCCTGCGGCTCGAATTTCGGCAGTAAAACGATGCGGTTTCCCGCGTAAATGTTCGTGTTCATCTGCACGGTTTGTCCGGTCGTGTGAAAAAGCGGCAGCGTTATCAGACAGGTTTTCTGCGCGCCGTCGGTGAAATCCAAAACCGGCAGGTGAATGCCGTAGGCGGTCGTGATATTCGTCATCAAATTCAGATGCGTCAGCTCGGCGCCTTTCGGCTGCCCGGTCGTGCCCGATGTGTAGAGAATCGCGCACGTATCTTCCGGCTTGGTCGGATAAGTTTCAAACGTTTCGGGCTGGTCGGCAGTGATTTCGGTTAAGGTTTTGTGTTCGGGAAACGGGCTCGGCGCGGTCGGATTAACCGTCATCACGACCAGATGCTCGCACGTTTCCACGCGGTCGAAGCCTTCCTTGACAATGTTTCCGAGCGGAAATTCCGGCGTTCCTTCAAAAGTAAAAACGGCTTTCGCGTCGGAATCGCGCAGGTGATATTCGACTTCGCGCGATTTGAACAGAATGCAAATCGGCACGACAATCGCGCCGGTTTTGACGATGCCGTAATAAACAATCGGGAAAAAAGGCAGATTCGGGCAAGCCAGCGCGACCTTGTCGCCGTGCCCGATGCCCATCTCCTTTAAAGCGTTTGCCACGCGATTTGCCAGACCGTCGAGCTGCCCGTAGGTAAAACGCATCTGGTTCCAGACAATGGCTTCCTTGCCGGGCGCAAGGCGTGCGTGTTGTTCGAGAATCCAAGCCAGATTTAGTGTCGTTGCAGCGTATTCCATAAATTATTTTTTGTTACTCAAACTCTTTTTGCATTTTATGGATTTATAAATTTCAATGAAAACAAAAACAGTCAAGAAAGAATGTATGCCTACTGAAAGAATAAACGAACCGAACGGGGAAATAAAAGCGAACATTAATAAAATAACAACAATCACCGCTCCCCAAATAACCAGACAACGATGCCTCCACCGCCTGGCGCCGCACCTGCAATAAAACAACCTAACCAAAATGTGACCACAACGAGGATTACGCTTATCAATTCCCGCGTAAAATATGCCTCCATAAAATTTCGGGTTGCTAAACCGTCATTCCGCCGTCGACCGCAATCGTCTGTCCGGTGACGTAACTCGAAGCATCGCTTGCCAGAAAAACCGTGATGCCTTTCAGCTCGCCTTCGGCGCCGATGCGCGGAATCGGATTGTTGTCCCGGATGTCGCCCTCGTAACGGTCGATCACGGCATCAGCCAGCCGCGAATGAAAAAATCCGGGCGCAATCGCATTGACGCGCACGCCGCGCCGTCCCCAGCTCGCCGCCAGTTCGCGCGTCAGACCGATAAGCCCGGCTTTGCTGGCGACGTAACCGGCGTAAAAAGGACCGTTTGCCGAGGAAGTGATGCCGGAAATCGAGGCGACGTTGATAATCGAGCCGCTCCCGCGTTTGAGCATCTCGCGCCCGGCTGCCTGCGCAAACAGAAAACAGCCCGTCAAATTGACGTCAATCACTTTTTGCCATTGCGCCAGCGGCATCTCTTCGGGCATCGCGCCCCAGGAAATTCCCGCATTGTTTATCAAAACATCAATTTGCCCGAATTTTTCAATCGTTTCGTCGACGACCCGCTGAATGTCTTCCGGTTTCGAGACGTCGGCGAGACGGGCGGCGACGTTATAATTTTTCGCCTGAAATTCCCGGACGGTTTCGTCGAGCCATTCGGCGCGGCGCGCGCACAGCATCAAATTCGCGCCCGCTTCCGCCAGCGCCTCAGCCATTTCCTTGCCGATGCCGCGCGAGCCGCCCGTGACAATCGCCGTCTTGCCGGTTAAATCGAATAACTCTCGAATGTGTTTGGTCATAAAAGATTAATCATTGACGGATGCACACAGATTAACATAAATCGGTCAGCTTCGCCTGCGATTTGAAATCTGAAATCTAGAGATTTCAAATCGATTCTATCCGTGTTTACCTGCGCGCATCTAGCGGACAACTCTCCTCCGTTTTTGCTTCTCTAACCCCGTTTGCGGTTTAATATTCTTATGAGCAAAACACAAAAAGAACTCGCCTTTTTGCGCGATTTGTATATTGACGCCGAATGGACGCTGCGTTTTACCGACCTGGCGGACAAGCACCTCAAATTTTCCAAAAAAGAGAAAAAATTTCTTTACATCAACGCCGGGACGGGCAATCACGCGCTCGCCCTGCGCCAGACCATCGGCAAGGACACCGAAATGTTTGCTACAGCCGAGGACAAAGACATTCTGACCATCGCCCGCGACAAAGCCGTCGCCGTCAGAGCGAAAGTAGATTTTTCGATGAATCGTTTTGCCGACGAAACCTTCGACGCGGTTTTAGCCGACGCCAGTTTTGTGCGTCCCGACGATTTGCAAAATTTTCTCGTCGAAGCCGTGCGCGTCACCGAAACGGGCGGCAAAGTCGCCGTCTTGACGGTCACGGCGGGCAGTTTCGGCGAGATTTTTTCTTTTCTCTGGGAAATCTTTTTTAATAACGGTTTAGGCGACCACGGCGTCGCGGCGGAAAAACTCATCACCGAGATACCGACCGTCTGGCAGGTGGAAGAGTTGGCGCAGGCGGCGGGCTTGAAAAACATCGCGTCGGAGACGGAAAACCAGATTTTCGAATACGAAAACGGCGCGGAATTCGTCAATTCCACGCTCGTCGCCGATTTTCTGCTGCCGGTCTGGTTAAAGTTTTTGAATAAAAAGGAAAAAGCGCAGGTTTCAAAAAAACTCGCGCAATTGGTTGATGACGAAGACCGCGATTTGAGTTTTCGCTTTTCCGTCAAAGCGACGCTCGTCACGGGCGAAAGAGCTTAAAAGCGAAACAGTGAAAAAGTTTGTCGAACAGATTCAACTTGCTTTTTCACTGTTTCACCTTTTCACTTTTAGGCTTTACTGTTGTTTTGCTTGCATGGCGCGGCGGCGGGCTTCTTCAAAAAGCGTTTCGTCGTCCATTTCCGTGACGGTCGGCGGAGCCACCGCCGGCGAATTTAAGGTTGCCACGTTGCGCGAATCCTGAAGGCGTTTTTGCTCCTCTTCCAGACGTTCTTCCTCTTCGGCTTCGCGCATTCCGTCTTTAAACGCCTTGCGGGTTTGTCCCAGCGATTTCGCCAGCTGCGGCAGGCGAGTCGCGCCGAATAGTAAAAACAAAATCGCTACAATTATAAGTAATTCGTAAGCTCCTAATCCAAACATAAATTTCTACCAATCCTTCGGACGCGCGAAATGTCGCAGAAGTCGGCGCGTGCCTTTTTTTCATCATAGCGCTATTTGCTTAATGTTGCCATTACAAAAGCGTTTCTGTCTTTTAACTTTGACCTTTTTCCTTAAATCTGTCCATCGCCTCGACCAGCGCCGACGTGATTCCCTTTTCCGAAACCGAGTGCCCGGCGTCCGGCACGACGATAAACTCGGCTTCGGGAAAAGCCCGGTGCAGTTCCCACGCCGAAGTCATCGGGCACACCACGTCGTAGCGTCCCTGCACGATCACGGTCGGAATATGACGGATTTTGCCGACGTTTTCGACCAGATAATTTTCCGTGGGGAAAAACGAATTATTCATAAAGTAATGACATTCGATTCGCGCCAGCGAGAGCGCTTCGTGCGCGCCTTCCCAATGCTCCATCAAATCTTTATCGGGATAAAGCTTCGAGGTCGAGCCTTCCCAGACGCTCCACGCGCGGGCGGCGCTCAATCGCGTCGCTTCGTCGTCGCTGGTCAGGCGCTTGTAATACGCCGTCATAAAATCGCCGCGTTCCTCAAACGGGATTTCGTCGCGATAGCGTTCCCAGAAATCGGGAAAAATCTCGCTCGCGCCGTATTGATAAAACCACAATAATTCCTTGCGCCGGGTCAGGAAAATCCCGCGCAGGATTAAGCCCAGACAGCGGTCGGGATGCGTTTCAGCGTAAGCCAGACTCAGCGTGCTGCCCCACGAACCTCCGAACACATACCATTTTTCGACGCCGAATTTTTCGCGCAGAGATTCGATGTCGCGAATCAAATCCCACGTCGTGTTTTCATTCAGCTCGGCGTGCGGCGTCGATTTGCCCGAGCCGCGCTGGTCAAACAAAACGACGTGAAACGCCTGCGGGTCGAAAAACTGCCGGTAGAGCGGAATCAATCCGCCGCCGGGTCCGCCGTGCAGAAAGACGACCGGAATCCCGTCTGGATTGCCGACGCGCTCGTAATAAATTTCGTGAATATCGGAAACTTTCAGCATTCCCGAATCAAACGGTTCGATTTCCGGATAGAGACTTTTCATAATTCTTTGAATCATACAAAATCCCGCCGAAAAAAACTATCGTCGCGCCCCGCTTCGGCGCTTTTATGGAATGCGAAAAGTTTTAGGCTTTTCTTTATAGAAATAGATTCACTCCCAGAATGAGAAAACCAGAGATTCCGTGTTCAGTGGAAGCGCGGAATAAAGAGGGAGCATTAGCTTTTTGAAGAAAAGTCGGCTAATCGCTCCCCTTTTTTGCGACTGACTCGCTGTTTGTCGGCAACAAATCGCCGAAAAGCCGTCTCTTTAAAACCGGCAACTTTTTCGTCTGCCGGAGCGTTCTAAATTTTGGCGACGCGATGGCTTGATAAGAATTTACTTTAACTCTTTGTATTTCTGGCATCGTAATTGCTTAGTCTGGAAGGCGGAATTATTTGTTGATATTTTATGTATTAATTTTAAGTTTTATTCACAGCTTATAGGTGTTTTATGGCTAAGAAAGTTCTCATCGTTGAAGATTATGAAGATACACGCGATTTAATGAGATTTCTCGTGGAAAGTTACGGTTATCAGGTTATCGAGGCGGCAGACGGAATTGAAGCAGTAGATAAAGTTAAGCAGCTTCATCCCGACCTTATCCTGATGGATATTTCCCTTCCGATGGTTGACGGATTGACCGCGACAAAGTTTATCAGACAGGTCGCTCCGGCATCGAAAGTGCCGATTATCGCCGTCACCGCGTTCGGCAAATCGTATTATCAAAAGGCGATCGAGGCGGGCTGTAACGATTTAATACCCAAGCCTCTTGACTTTGATACACTCGAGCCGATTATCAATCAGTATCTGGCAGCTTAACCGGGAAGAAAATTTTAAATAAAATAAAAAACTGTCCGCAATTTTGGCGCGGACGGTTTTTTATTTTGTCATCGTCAATTGCCGGACGATAATTTATTACCCGTAAAATTATTTACGGCTGACAAACAAATTATCCTTCATCCAGAACCGCCAGGGCTTTTCCGCAAATTCCTGCGCGTAATCGATGCCGATGCGCTTTCCGCTCGCAATTTGCGCGGCAGATACCGGCTTGCCTTCTTCCATCCAGACTCTTTCGCCGAGCAAATCAGCACCGTTAAAGGTTTTATCGATGTCGAAAGCGATGCAGAGCTTTCCCGGACCGGACGTCAGATTCGCATCTTTCATTCGCCCGCGCCGCTCGCGCATAATCTCGATGCCTTCGACCGGCGCGACGGCGCGAATCAAAATCGCGTGCGGCACGTCTATCGCGCCGGCGACGATATTAAACTGAAAATACATCCCGTAAATAAAAAAAATGTAAACCGTGCCGCCCTCGGCAAACATCATCTCGGTGCGCGGCGTCCGCCGATTTCCGTATGAATGCGCGGCTTTGTCAATCGCGCCGAGATAGGCTTCCGTTTCGACGATCATTCCCGAAACTCTTTCGCCCGTTTCGGTCGGAACGACGAGTATTTTTCCGAGTAAATCGCGCGCGATTTCCAGAGTGTCGTCGCGCAGGTAAAATTCGCGGGGGAGTTTTTCCGGCATAGAAAAATTTAACAGGATTGACGGGATTGACAGGATAAAATCAAATTAGCCGACTCGACGTTTCCCTTCCTGAATCCGGTTTATTCCGTTCATCCTGTTTGAATTACTTCCCAAAATCTTCGGGATAATAAATCAATTCGACGATATTGCCGTCGATGCCTTTCGTGTAAAAGGACGAAGTTCCGTCGCGATGCGGTTTTATCGGGCGATTTTCGCGCGCGGCGGCTTCTTTGAGTTCTTCCAGAGTTTCGACTTTCATCCCGATATGCGGCGGATGTTTTGAATTGGGCGGCAGCAGCGCGATGCCGAAGCCTTTCGCGTCGCGCAACATCGCCCAATCTTCGTAAATCGTTTCGACCGCAAAACCCAGACGTTTATATTCTTCGACCGATTCCGACAAGTTTTCGCATTTGATCGCCAGATGGTCAACCGTTCCCGCAAAACGCAGCTCAGACATTTTCTCTCAAGCCTCCGAGATGATTTTACCAAAGAAAGTCGAGAGTCGAGAGCCGAAACTTGAGAAAAATCTCCGGCTTCCGGCTCTCGACTCTCGACTCGGCAACCGGATTTACGGTAAATTTAACTGTTTATGAGAATCATTTCGCTTTTGCCTTCGGCGACGGAAATCGTCTGCGCGCTCGGTTTGGAAGAAAATCTGGTCGGCATCACGCACGAATGCGATTATCCGCCGCGGGTTGCGGGCAAACCGCATTTGACGGCGAGCCGGATTTCGCACGAGACGATGACCAGCGCGGAGATTGACCACGCCGTGCGCTCGCAGCTTGACGGTCACGGCTCGATTTACGATTTGAACACCGAGCTGCTCGCCGCGCTCAAACCGGATTTGATTATCACGCAGGAGCTTTGCGAGGTCTGCGCCGTCAGCTATAAAACCGTCGAGCGCGCGGCGCGAATGTATGTTGCGGGCGCGCAGGTCGTTTCCCTGGAGCCGAACACGATTGAAGATATTTTTGCCAATATCAGAACCGTCGGCGAATTGTGCAATGTTTCGGAAAAAGCGGAAAAAGTCGTGGCAGATTTGCGCGAAAGGCTCAAGCGGCTTGGCGAAAAATCTGCCGAAGCCGAAACGCGCCCGAAAGTTTTTATGCTCGAATGGCTGGAGCCGCCGTTTGCGCCCGGACACTGGGTTCCCGAACAGGTCGAAATGGCGGGCGGCATTTGTCTGTTGGGCGAAGCGGGCAAAAAATCAGTGACGACCGATTACGAGAAAATCGTCGAAACCGCGCCCGATTGTCTGGTTCTGATTCCGTGCGGCTATTACGCGGCGGACATTCTGCGCCAGCTTCCGCACACGATTTTTCCCGAAAGTTTTCGCCAGATTCCGGCGGTCAAAACGGGCGAGGTCTGGGCTTTGGACGCGACCGCTTATTTTTCGCGTCCCGCGCCGCGCGTCATCGACGGCGCCGAAATCCTGGCAAAGATTCTGCATCCTGAAATCTTCGGCGCGCCGCCGGAAACGCAGGCAATTCGCGTTTCCGTAGATTTGCTCGAATTCAGCCGCACGGTTTCAAATTAAATACGCGGAAGCAAGCAGGGCAAATAAATTTACGTTTTCATTTATTTAATATCTTTTGAGTTATGAAATTTTTTATCGCACTTTTTTACATAGCCGTTTGCTCGCTCGCAGCATTTGCCCAGACAAACGCTGAAATTCTCGCCAGCGCGAACGGGCAAAAACTCACCGTCGCCGACCTTCCGCCCGAGCTGCGCGAAGCTTATAAACAGCGCAACGCGAAAACCGCCGAGTTGAGACAGGAAATTTTGACGCAGATGATTGTCGATACGCTTTTGGAAACCGAAGCCGCCGCGCGCAAAATCGATGTCGAAAAAATGCTGGAAGAAATAAAGCCGGAGTTATTCAGCAAGCCGACCGAAGCGCAAATCAAAGCGGTTTACAACGCCAATAAGGCGAAAATCGGCGCGCGCACGCTGGACGAGGTGCGCGACCAAATCGTCGCTTTTCTCAGCCGCGAAGCGGAGAAAAAAAACACGGTGGATTTCGTCAAGCGCCTGCAAGCCAAATACAAAGTCACGCCGGTCAAGCCCTTAAATGCGTCGAATCTGAAAGCAGCTGACGTTTTGTTCACCATCGGAGCTAAAAGAATCACCGTCGCGCAATTTGAACAAAGAGCCCGGCGGGAGATTTACGAATTTCGCGCCGAAATTTACGATGCGGTCGTCTATGCGCTGGAAGAAATGATTTATTCAAGGCTCGTGGAAACGGAAGCGCAAAAATCGGGCATCACTTCCGGCGATTTACTGGCGCGCGAAATTACCGACAAGCTGCGCGATTTTTCCAACGAAGAAAGCGCCCGGCTTCGCGACAATTTCCAGCAGAAACTTTTTCAGAAATACGCCGCGCAGATTCTCGTCAAAGAGCCCGAGCCTTTCGCGCAAAACATTTCGACCGACGACGACCCTTTTCAGGGAAACGCCAGGGCGCCCGTGACGGTCGTGATGTTTTCGGATTTTCAATGCTCGGTCTGCGCGGCGACGCATCCTGTTTTGCAGAAAGTTTTAGCCGAATACGGCGATAAAATCCGTCTTGTCGTCCGCGATTTTCCGCTGATTACGATTCACAAAGACGCTTTTCTCGCCGCGCAAGCCGCGAATGCCGCCAACGCGCAGGGCAAATTTTTTGAATACACCGAGATTCTTTATCGAAATCAGGCGGCGCTCGACGCCGATTCGCTCAAAAAATACGCCGCCGATTCGGGTTTAAATGTCGGGCAATTTGAGTTAGACTTGCAAAGCGGAAAATTTGCCGGCGAAGTGCGCCGCGATATGGCTGACGGCAAAAATTACGGCGTCAACGGAACGCCGACCATTTTCGTCAACGGCGTCAGAATTCGCAGCTTAACGGCAAAATCTTTTCGCGGCGCGATTGAAAAAGCGCTGGCGAAACCAAAAGCCGGCGCCGCTTCGAGATAAAAGGAATGAGCCGCCGGGAAAAGTAAGCGGACGGCGAAAGGTAAAAGTAAAAAATAATTTTGCCTTTTTACTTTTTACTTTTCTGTCCCGCTCGGCGGCAAAATTTTCTAAACCGGAATTTGCGTTAAAGTTAGATATTTTTTGAATCAGGATTTATAAAAATGCGTCTTTTTGGCTTGATGATATTTGCAATTTTTGCCTTTGCCTGCGGCGGCGAAAAGCCGCCGACAAATGCCAACAATTCAATCGTGAAAAACACTGCCGGAAATAATGCAGCCAGCCCGACGACCAATACGAACGCCAACAGCGCCGCGCCAAACGTTTCGACTTACGAAATCGTGAACACTTTCAAACACGATTCGAAAGCTTTTACGCAGGGCTTGGTTTTCCAGAACGGTTTTTTCTATGAAAGCACGGGCGAATACGGAGATTCGACTTTGCGCAAAGTCGAGCCGCAAACCGGAAAGGTCCTGCAAAAACACGAAGTAGCCGAAGACTATTTCGCCGAAGGAATGACCATCTTAAACGGCAAAATTTATCAAATCACCTGGCGCGAAAACACGGCTTTCGTTTACGAC
>DASVRL010000029.1:0-8897 GCA_036388635.1 Pyrinomonadaceae bacterium | reverse complement strand
GCAGTCTCGGCAGGCATCACGCGCGCAATTACGCCGCCTTTGCCCGGGAAGGCGAAACGGAATTTATCGGCGTTTGCGATACGAGCGAGGAAACCGCCAAGCAGATTGCCGCCGAAAACGGATGCGATCATTTCACCGATTGGCGCGTGCTGGTTGATAAAGTCGAAGCGGTTTCAATCGTCACGCCGACCGAAACGCATTCGGAAATCGCCTGCGCTTTTCTCGAAAAAGGCGTTCACGTGCTGGTCGAAAAGCCGATTGCGCGAAATCTTTCGGAAGCCGACCGGATGATAAAAGCCGCCGAAAAATCCGGCGCGAAATTGATGGTCGGGCATCTGGAAAGATACAATCCGGCGATGGTCGCGCTGCGCCCGCACGTCGCCGGTCCGCTTTATTTCGAGATTCATCGCGTTAGCCCTTTTCCGAATCGCTCGCTCGACGTCGATGTCGTGCTGGACGTGATGATTCACGACCTCGACGCGATTCAATGGCTGGTCGGCGAAAACGTTCGGGTTGCGGCGATTCACGCCGTCGGAATTCCCGTCATTTCCGACAAAGTCGACGCGGCGAACGCGCGCATCGAATTTGAAAACGGCGCGGTCGCCAACATCACGGCTTCGCGCATCGGCACGGAAAAAATTCGCAAAACCAGGTTTTACCAGACAAATTCTTATGTCGTTCTGGACTACGCGACAAAATTCGCTTCCGTCACGTCGCTGGCGCCGAACGCCGTTCACCCGCTGCTCGGAGTTTCGATAAATCGCCTCGAAATCACGGACGTCGAGCCGCTGCGCGCCGAAATCGAAGCCTTTCTCGACGCCATCGAAAACGATAAAACGCCGCCGGTGACGGCTCAGGACGGCAGGCGCGCGCTGGCGCTGGCGCTGGGCGTTCTGGAAAAGATAGACGCTCACGCGAGGAAAGTTTTTGCCGCATGAAATCCGAAGAAATTTCCGAATTTTTACAATCTCGAATCGAGGCGAAAGATTTTCCGTCCGCCGTTTATCTGGCGGCGGAAAAAGGCGAAATCGTTTTGCACGACGCGGTCGGTTTGGCGGTCGTCGAGCCGGAAAAAATCCGGGCGCGGCTCGATACGATTTACGATTTGGCGAGCCTGACGAAAGTTTTGATTACGGGTTTGCTCTGCGCGAAATTGATTGAAACGGGCGAGATAAATTTAGCGGATAAAATCTCGAAATATTTCAGTGAATTTGATACGAATGAGAAGCGAGAAATTACTATTGAAAATCTTCTGACGCACACTTCGGGCTTTCCGGGCTGGAAGCCGTTTTATTTGTTTCAGGATTCTTTAAATTGCGGACAAAATTATTTAGGGCTGTCTGATGAAAGAATAAATAAATTTGTGCTTCGCGAAATTGTCTCGACGCGGCTGGAAAATCCGGTGAATTCAAAAGTTGTTTACAGTGATTTCAATTTTTTGCTTTTGGGATTTTTGCTGGAGAGAGTTTACGGAAACGAATTAAACAATATTGCTTCGACCGAAATATTTACAAGGCTCGGGCTGACGCGCACTTTTTTCGGCGGGCTTGATACTTTCAGAAGAGAAATTGCGGCTTCGGAATTTGGAAACGAATTTGAAAGACGAACCTGCATTAATTCAGGCTTCGACGTTTCGCAGTATAAATGGCGCGATTATCAAATCTGGGGCGAAGTTCACGACGGAAATTGTTATTTTATGAACGGCGTTTCCGGTCACGCCGGACTTTTTTCCAGCGCCGAAGAAGTTTTCCGTATCGCGCAGCAGTTTTTGCCGGCGACGACGACGCTTTTGCAGCCGGAAACCTGCCAGCTGTTTCGCACGAATCTCACCGGAGGCTTAAACGAAGCGCGCTCGGTCGCTTTCCAGCTCGCCGAAACGCCGGATTCCAGCGCGGGCGAAGCCTTGCCGAAAGACGCTTTCGGGCATCTGGGATTTACCGGCACAAGCCTCTGGCTCGACCCGCAAAAGGAAAGAATTTTTATTTTGCTGACAAACCGGACGCACAATCGCCCGCCGCCGTTTGTGCTTTTGAATTCGGTCAGGCGAAGATTTCACGAATTAGCCGCCGCTTTATGTGAAAAATGAGAGCTGAGAGCTGAAAATTGAAAATACTTCTCGGTACTCAGCTCTCGCTTTTCACATATATTAAGACCAGGCGGAAGTTTCGGGCATCTAAATATTTGAAACCATAATCAAAACGAAGCGTTTTCTCTTCCCTATGGAACGCCAGTCCGCTTGGAGATTCTGAAATGAGAAAAATCTTATTTGTTTTGTTGTGCGTAAGCCTGTTTGGCTTCAACGCTTTGGCGCAGACAACCATTCCTTCGCGCCCGCGCGTCAGCCCGTCGCCGACGCCTCCGCCTGCCGATTCGCAAACGCAAAATCCGAAGCCCGACCGAAACCGCCCGCCGGTTTTAATCGGCGGCGAGACGCAGCGAACGAATCCGACGCCCGTCTCGACGCCGAAGCCCGGCTCGACGCCGACCGACGGCGAAGACGTGATCGAAGAGGACGACGTGATTCGCGTGGAGACGAATCTGGTGACGATTCCGGTTGCCGTGCTCGACCGCGACGGTCGCTTCGTTTCCGGCTTGCGGCAGCAGGATTTTCAGATTTTTGAAGACGGCGCGCCGCAAAAAATCGAAAATTTTGCCTCGGTCGAACAGCCTTTTACGGTCGTTTTGCTGATTGACGTCAGCCCTTCGACGCAGTATAAAATCACCGAGATTCAGGACGCGGCAATCGCTTTCGTCGATCAGCTCAGACAAAACGACCGCGTAATGGTCATCTCTTTTGACGAGCGCATCCACGTTTTAAGTCCGGCGACAAATAATCGCTCCGTTTTGCGAAACGCGATCTTGCAGGCGGATTTCGGCAATGGCACGAGCCTCTATGAAGCGGTCGGCGATGCGCTTAATCGCCAATTGAAACTGATTGAGGGACGCAAAGCGATTGTCTTGTTCACCGACGGCGTCGATACGACTTCGAGCCGCGCCAGCTACGAAAGCACAATCCGCGACGCCGAAGAATCCGAAGCCTTGATTTATCCGATTCGCTACGACACCTACAGCGATATGGGCGGCGGGCAATCAGGCGGCGGTGGCGGCGGTTACGGGTATCCGCGCCGGCGGCGGGGCGGCGGCAACAGAAGATTAGGCGATATTCTGGGCGATATTCTGAGCGGGGGAACTTACGGCGGCGGTGGCGGGTATCCGCAGGGCGGCGGCAGCGCGGGCGGCAGTCGTGAAGATTACGTCAGAGGCGCGCAGTATCTCGAAGAACTGGCGCGCAATTCCGGCGGCAGAATTTTTCAGGCGACCACTGCCGCCAATCTCGATGCCGCTTTTTCGGGCATTGCCGAAGAACTCAGGCGGCAATACACGCTCGGTTATTATCCCGAAACAGCCGGTCAAGCCGGGCAGCGCAAGCAAATCAAAGTGCGCGTCTCGCGTCCGAATGCGGTCGTCCGCGCGAAAAACAGCTACATCGTCGGCGGAGTCGAGGGACAGATTAATCGAACGCCGACCAGACAACCGCCGCGCATTATAAACAGGCTGCCGTTTTAAAAAAGGTAAAAGGCGGAATAAGACAAAAGGCAAAAGTTAGAAATAAAAATCTTTATTTCTACTTTTGCCTTTTTACTTCTGCCTTTTACCTTTTCTGCGGTTGCATCTTTTCATTGCTCCATCGCATCATTACAATAGCCAACCGAAGTTTACCAAAAGCGAAACGGAGTCGAAGATAATGAAAAAGTTTGCGGTCGTTTTTTTGTCTATATTTTTTCTTTTCAACTCAGCCGGAATTTTTGCTCAGGCGCGCCGCGTGACCACCACTACGACCACCGACGGCAACGGCAAAGCCAATAAACGCGAGCCGAAGCCGGTCGAAACGCCGAAGCCGCAGGCGACGCCGACCGAAGAAACCGCGCCGACCACCACCACTACTACTAGTGCGCCGAACGAAGCGGCGGTTGAAGACGGCGAGGTCATCAGCGTCAACACCAATTTAGTGACGATTCCCGTGCGTATTTCCGACCGCGACAACCGCTTTATCGGCGGGCTGAAAAAGGAAGATTTCAAGGTTTTCGAAAACGACGTCGAGCAGGAAATCGCTTATTTTTCCAACGAGGAGCAGCCTTTTACGGTCGCGCTCGTTTTGGATATGAGCCTTTCCACCACGTTTAAAATCAACGAGATTCAAAACGCCGCCATCGCTTTTACCTCGCAGCTGCGTCCGAACGATAAGGTTCTGGTCGTTTCGTTTTCCGAGCAGGTTTACGTTTTGTCCGAAGCGACCAGCGACCGCCAGCGAATACAATCCGCCATTCGCAGCTCGCGCATCGAATCCGGCACCAGTCTCTACGAAGCGGTCGATATGGTCATCAACGAGCGCTTCAAAAAAATTCAGGGTCGCAAGGCAGTTGTGCTGTTTACCGACGGCGTCGATACGACGAGCCGACGCGCCGACGCGATGAAAAACATCAGCAACGCGCTGGAGCTTGACGCGCTGATTTACCCGATTCAATACGATACGTTTGACGACGTGCAGGCGATTAAAAACAAGCCGATAATCTCGCAGCCGAACCCGACCGGGCTGCCTCTGCCGCCGACTAATCCGAATCCTTCGCCGTTTCCGTTTCCGCTGCCCGGTTCCGGCGGCGGCATCGGGACGCCGAGCAGCCAGGGAACGAGCGCTGAAGATTATCGAAAAGCGACCGAGTATCTGGGCGAATTGGCGTCGCGCACGGGCGGTAGAGTGCATCAAGCCCGCACGACGGCGAATCTGGCGCTCGCCTTTTCAAATATCGCTGCTGAATTAAGGCAGCTTTACAGTCTCGGCTATTATCCGAAGGACGAAGGCAAAACCGGACAGCGCCGGAAAATCAAAGTGCGGTCAAACAAACAGGGATTGGTCGTCAAAGCGCGCGACAGTTATATCGTCGGGAAAAAAGAGAAGAAATCCTAAGAAAGCAGAGGAGACAGATAGTGGAGGAGAAAGGCAGTAGATTGAGCGAATGCCATCTACTGCCTTTCTCCTCCACTCACAAACTCCTACTAATTACTTATCTTCTGTCCGTTTCCGGTTTCACGTCCGAAGATTCCGCCAGCGCTTCTTCAATCGCCGCTTTGTCCGGCATCATTTCCCAATCTTCGATTAACTGATTGTCGATTGCCGATTCGATTTGCGATTCGACGGCGTCCGGTACGTTTGCGAAAAAGTCGTAGCCGGTCATTGATTCGACGTAATCGACGCTGACTCTGAACGTGCGCCAGTCTGAGCTGATGCCGTTCTGATTCGGCATCCAGACGGCAATCAGCCGCGTCGAAGTCGTAACGCGCGCGACATCGTTTATTCCGCCCGGCAAAACCATAATCACTTTCCAGGTGTAAGCCGGAACGGCGACGTGACCGTTAGCGATAAAGCCGGTCGTGCCCTGCCCGCCGGAAATGATATAAAGCTCGCTGCCCGAATTTGCCAGCGTCCGCCCGTAGGTTTCCAGATTCGCCCACGTCTGCTGGTTGTTGTCCGGTGCCTGCGGAATCATATTCGACATTAGAAAGGTCGAGGAATTGTCAGCGACGGTTTTCGTTCTGTCAGCTGAAGGACACATATGCCCGCGGTCGTAGCCCGAGCCGGAATAATCCGACGCCGTGACGCGATACCAGCCCGACGGCAAATTCGTGTCGGCGCGAAAATCGTCCTGCCGCGCCGTCGAACCGAGCCAGCCGGCGTCCAGATGCCAGGCGACCCAGTTCGGTCTGCCGTCGTCGCGGTGATACGACATCGCGTATTGCGCTTTTTCCATCAAATAATTGCTCGGAAAACTCGAATCGGGAAGCGCGCCCGACGGGTTGCCCATCGTCAGATGAACGCTCGTCGAAACGGGCGGCGTCGGTGTCGGCGTCGCCAAACCGTAAGCCGTGATGGCGATATTATCAAAATTGATGCGGTTTGCGCCGCCCGAAACTTTGCGGATTTCAAAACGAATCGCGCCCGCGTTATTGACCGTAAAGCTCGCCGTCGAAAGCGTCGTCGAAGCGGTCGTCACAGTCGCGCCGACCTTCGTCCAGGTCGAGCCGCCGTTCGTCGATTTCCAAAGCTCCCAGGTGCTGCCGGCGTCTGCGCCGTATTTGGCGTGCTGAACCGTTACCGTTCCGGCGCTCGCCGCGTTAAAATTCATCCGCACTTTGCCGAGGTCGCGGACGCGCGCCGACCACGAGCCGGTTTTGCGGTCGCTGGTCGTATTGCCGGTCAGAGCTTCGTCGAGATACCAGCTGCCCGAACCCAGAGTCACATTGGCGGCGGCGTATGCCGTTTTGCCGCCCGTTTCAAAACCTTCGTTCAAAAGTGTGGAACTTTGCGAGCTGACCGCAAAATGCCCGGCTAACGCGTACACCGCGACCAGAACAATGGCGGCGGAAACCGTCGCAACAAATCGTTTTTTCACAGTTTTCTCCTTTTATTTGCTTTTCTGCAAGACATTCAAAGATTAATGATGACGATTGAATTTCGTGTTACGAGAGCGGTTAAAACTGTTGGCGAGATTTTAGACGGTTTATGAAAGGAAAGTCAATAACTTTTGTGAACGCGATTTTGATTTCGGCGGCGTTAACGCGGGCGGAAACCGGCTACACGCAAGTAAAGGATAGAAAGACAATGGTTTTCAACAAAGTAGCTGTTTCCGCCTCACATCCATCGAATTGTTATATCTGCCGTCCGATTTGAAGAATTGTTTTTTCTTCAATCGTCTCAATCGTCGGTCTGTTTGGTGTGATGACTTCGATATTATTGTTGCCGCCAAAAATTAAGTAATGATAAAACGAGCCGGTTTCGTTTCCAAAGTAAATTGGTCTCCAGCCGTCGTATGATTTCAGCCAGGTCGAATCTATGTATTCGTAGGCGCAAAGATTTTTGTCTTCAATCGCGGCAGCAGCAAAATCTCTTTCGGGCGCGTGAGCTTCCTCGAAACAAGTAAAAGCGATAACTCTACCAAAATCCACCAAATATTTTGGATAAGCATCAATCCCTTCCGGCGCAACAATAGCTTTCAAAATGCCAGCCTCGTCCGCTTCGGCGGTGATAATCAAACCGACAGACGGGAATTGAGTTTCAGTAAAAGGCGTATCCCAGCGAACAAGTTTTGGCATCGGGAAAGAGGTATAACTTTGATTTATCGAACCGCCACAGCAGGACAAATGCTGAATTTAAAAGTAACTGAAATGATTTTTAAATCTAAAAAAGTCTTCACAATTCATTAAACAACCGTGCCGTCTTTTATCGTCGCGTTTTTCGGGACGATGATGATGCCTTCGCGGATGTAGTAACAGCCTTCGGCGTCTTCGCCCGTTTCGACGCCGCGCGCGTTTACCAATTGCACGTTTTTGCCGATGCGGGCATTTTTGTCGATAATCGCGCGCCGGACGACGGAATTTTCGCCGATGCCGATGTGCGGCACGCCGCGCTCGAAATTATATTTCATTTCCTCGAACGATTCGAAAAAATCCGCGCCCATGACGATGGCGTTTTCCAGTTTCGCGCCCTGGTCGATGCGGCTGCGCAAGCCGATAATCGAGCGCCGCGCCTGCACGCCGTTCAGGATGCAGCCTTCGCTGACCATCGAATTGTCGATGTCGCAATCGTGGACTTTCGACGGCGGCAGATAACGGCTGCGCGTGTAAATCGGCGCGTCCGTGTTAAAGAAATTAAACTTCGGCAAGGGCGAAGCCAAATCCAGATTCGCCTCGTAAAAAGCGCGAATCGTCCCGATGTCTTCCCAGTAATCCTGAAAAAGATGCGCCTGCACGTTGGCTTCCTTAATCGCCGCCGGGATTATCTCGCGTCCGAAATCGACCCACGAAGCGTCGCGATTGAGCAGCTCGACCAGATATTTATAATTAAAAACGTAAATTCCCATCGAAGCCAGAAACGGTCGGCTGGCGGCTTCTTCCGCGCTCAAGCCGAAATTCGTCGTGTCGACGCGCATCGCTTCGAGCGCTTCGCCTTTCGGTTTTTCGCTAAATTCCGTGATTTTTCCGGCTTCGTCCGTTTTCAGCAAGCCGAATTCCTCGGCGTCTTCGCGCCTCGATGGAATCACGGAAACGGTGAGATTGGCTTTGGTGTCGAAATGGCGCTGCAAAAATTTGCGATAATCCATCCGGTAAAGATGGTCGCCCGACAAAATCAAAAGCGTGTCTATCCGCCAGTCGCGCAGGTGCGGCAACGTCTGGCGCACGGCGTCCGCCGTGCCCTGAAACCAATCGGGGCTGTCTTTGCGCTGCTCGGCGGCGAGCACTTCGACAAAGCCGGTCGAAAAGCTCGAAAAGCGATACGTGCGCGAGATGTGTCGATTCAGCGAAGCCGAATTATACTGCGTCAAAACAAAAATCTGCGTGACGCCCGAATTGATGCAGTTCGAAA
Source organism: Pyrinomonadaceae bacterium (assembly GCA_036388635.1). Lineage (GTDB taxonomy): Bacteria > Acidobacteriota > Blastocatellia > Pyrinomonadales > Pyrinomonadaceae > JALZHR01. The sequence continues at coordinate 478 of DASVRL010000029.1, read as the reverse complement.
CCGGAACGTCAATCAGGCGATATTTTCCGCCGAGCGGAACCGCCGGTTTCGAGCGATGCTGCGTCAGTGGAAAAAGCCGCGTGCCCGCGCCGCCGCCCAAGATAACCGCCACCACGTTGTCGTATTGCGCCATAAAATTAAAAAGGGAATCAATTTGAAAATACTTTATTTCAGAATAGCCGTAAGCGTTTGTGATTTCAAGAGGTTTAAAGTGATTCCAGAATTCCGGGATTCGGGATTCAAAATCTAATCGCGGAATCTTGAAATTCCGGAATCCAAAATTGCATTTTTGACATTGCGCCGTCGTCCGTGCTAACTTGCCTTTCATTCGGGTAAGCAAATTCGCGTATGCTTTCAGACCCGGATGAGTGTTCTTTTTCATCGTAAAACGCTTCGGGTTATCGCTTTCCGAAAGGAGCAGCGAATTAAGGGGAAGTCGAGTGAAAATCTCGCACGGTCGCGCCACAGTGAAGCATTT
>DASVRL010000028.1:0-3889 GCA_036388635.1 Pyrinomonadaceae bacterium | reverse complement strand
GTCGTAAACGGTCGCGTTCGGGAAAATTTTGGTACGGCTTTCGATAACGCAGTTTTCGCCGACGAACGCGTTTGCCTGGATTTCGACATTTTCGGCGATGCGCGCCGTTTCGCTGACAAAGGCTTTCGGGTGAATAAAAGAAATCGTTTCCGGTTCGGGATTCAGCAGGCGCAAAGCGCGCGTGTAAGCCAAGTAAGGATCGCGCGCGCGCAGCACGGCGATGTCTTTTCTTTCGATTGTTTCCTTTTCGTTCAAAAAAATCGCGCTCGCCCGCGTCGCCTGAATCTGCGGCGTGTATTTCGGATTCGCCAGAAACGTCACTTCGCCGCGCCCGGCAATGTCCAGACCAGCCGCGCCTTCGATTTCCAAATCCGTCTCGCCCTGTTCGATCGTCGCCGAAGTTTTTTCGGCTAATTCATCTAATTTCATATTCTTCTTGATAATGATGTTTCAATGTGTCAGAATTTATCTTACAAACATTCTCTCCCAACCAGAACCGCAGAAAAAGCGTCACGTTGCGGAAAACAAATCTAAAAACCACAAATTTTGAAAAAATTACAAAAAACTTTCGCGCGAGAGGAAACTTTCGCCAAAAATCGCCGATAACAAATGGAACATCTCTCCGTCAAAATCGCCGACAACAACAAAGGAACCAGTTTTATGAATGAAAGAACTCTGACCCAAACCGAAAAAAGCTACACCGTCGATGAATACTTGAAAATGGAACGCAAAAGCGCCAGCAAGCACGAGTTTATGGACGGTAAATTATTAGCCGCTGCCGGTTCCAGCCGCCAGCACAACCTGATCGGCACGAACACCACGGTCGCCATCGGCAGCCGCACGCGCGGGCATAAATGCGAAGTCTACGTCAACGATATGCGCGTCCAATTGAGCCGTAACCGGTTTTCTTACCCGGACGTCATCGTCGTCAGCGGTGAGCCGAAATTTGCCGACAGCGAAACCGACATTTTGCTGAATCCGACGGTCGTCGTCGAAGTTTTTTCGCGCGCGACCATCGGCTATGACAAAACCGTCAAGCTGGAAAGCTATCTGGCGATGGACAGTATTCGCGAAGTTTTGCTGGTCAAGGAAGACGAGATGCGCGTCGAGCATTATTTCAAACAGAATCCGAAACAGTGGATTTATCGCATTTATAACGCCGGCGACGACGTTATCTCGCTCGATTCAATCAATTGCAAAGTCTCGCTCTCGGAAATCTACTCGCAGGTAAAATTCGACCAGACGGCGATTCGCTCACAAGCCATTAATTAAGAAAAAACGCGGAACTCGGAATGCGGAACGATGAATTCGATAGATAGAAACTGCAATTCATCATTCACGCGTTTCGCGTTCCGCTCTTCTCCGTATTTTCTTTCTACAATAGATTCACCGGGTCAATCTCGACGTTTATAATCCGCAAATCGCAGGCGTTTTCCTGCGCGCCGGCGAGAGCAAAATCAATCAGCTCGCGCAGTTTTTTGCGATTGACGGCTTTGATTAAAATTTGCAGGCGATGCTCGCCTTTCAATCGCGCCAGCGGCGCGGGCGCAACTCCGAGAACGCGGGCGTTGCGCTCGCCGTTTGCCGCGACCAGACATTCCTTAAAAGCCTGCGCGTTGCTGAAAGCGTATTCGTAATCTTCGTGATGAACGGTGACGCAGGCGAGCGCCGCAAAAGGCGGATAAGTCAGATTTTGCCGGTAGCGGATTTCTTCCTGGTAAAATTTTTCGTAATCCTGATTGCAGGCTAGTTGCAGCGCGTAATGTTCCGGATAAAAGGTTTGGATAATCACGCGTCCCTGAAGCAGCCCGCGCCCGGCGCGCCCGGCGACCTGCGTCAAAAGCTGAAATGTTCGCTCGGCGGAACGAAAATCCGGCAGCGCCAAGCCCGCATCGACCGAAACCACGCCGACCAGCGTCACGTTCGGAAAATCGTGACCTTTCGCCAGCATCTGCGTCCCGACCAGCATATCGATTTTATGCTCGGCGAAATCCATCAAAGTTTCTTCAAACGTCCGTCGCTTCTGCGTCGTATCGCGGTCGATGCGCGCAATGCGCAAAGCGGAAAATTTGCGTTTCAGAATGTCCTCGATTTGCTCGGTTCCTTCGCCGACGAAATAAATAAATTTCGACTCGCAGAAAGGACATTTGCGCGGCGCTTTCGCCCGGAAACCGCAGTAATGACACAAAAGAACGTTTTCGCGTTTATGATAGGTCAAAGTAATATCGCAATTCTGGCAGCGAATCGTCTCGCCGCACGAACGACACAAAACGAACTGCGAGAAACCGCGCCGGTTGAGCAGAATTATCGATTGTTCGCCTTTCGAGAAAGTTTCTTCGATGGCATTAAGCAGCTGCTGCGAAAAAATCGAATCTCGCCCTTCCTGCCGAAAAACTTCGCGCATATCGACCAGCTCGGCTTCGGCGAGCGGTCGATTGCCGATTCGATTCGGTAGATGCAGATAAACGTATTTGCCGCTTTTGGCATTGTGAAATGATTCGAGCGCCGGCGTCGCCGAGCCGAGAACAATGGTCGCCTTCGCAAAACTGGCGCGCACGACGGCGACGTCCCGGGCGTGATAAAACGGCGATTCGTGCTGTCGATACGAACCGTCGTGTTCCTCGTCGACGATTATCAAGCCGATATTTTTCAGCGGCGCAAAAATCGCGGAGCGCGTTCCGATAGCGATTCGGGCTTGCCCGTTGCGGATTCTGCGCCATTCGTCAAAACGCTCGCCCGTCGAGAGAGACGAATGCAGAATCGCCACTTCGTCGCCGAAAACCGCGCGCAAACGACGCGAAAAAACCGGCGTCAGAGCGATTTCCGGCACGAGCATCAAAGAAGATTTTCCGATGTCCAGCGCCTCTTTCATCGCGCGAATGTAAATTTCCGTTTTGCCGCTGCCCGTGACGCCGTGCAGCAGAAAAGCGTGATAATCGCCGGATAAAATCGCTTTTTCGATTTCCCGAAAAGCTTCTTCCTGATTGTCGGTCAAAATCAAATCCAGAATTTCCGGAAGCTTTGCCTGCGCCAAAGGGTCGCGGAAAACTTCGCGGACGAAAACCTGCACGATGCCGCGTTTTTCTAAAGAGTTGACGGCTGAGGCGCTGATTTGCGCTTTCTCCAAAAGCTCCGTAAAACCGATTTCGCCGTTTTCCTGAATCAAAGTTTCGACGACTTTCGCCTGCGCTTCGGTCAGCGCTTTTGCCGCCTGCTTGTGCATTTCGGTCGGCAGAAGGCGCACGGATTTTCGCCGTTTCGGTTTGGCTTTGGTCGTCAAAACTCGTTGAAAGGTGGAAATCCAGTTGAGTTTTAAAAGCTCGCGGACGGCGCGCTGTGCGGTCGAAGCGCCGAGCTTTTTTTGCAGCTCGCGCTGAGAAACCTCGGCGTTTTCCGCCAGCATCTGCAAAATCTGCGCCTTTGACGTGTTCAGTTTCGCGCCGGAAAGCTTTATCAGCTCGTCGCGTCCGGCGCTGGTTATCTGCACGATTTGCTCGATCGCGGCATTAACTCCGGCGGGCAGCGACGCCTTTAAAATCTCGCCCCACGAAGCCGAATAATAATCCGCCGTCCACTGCGTCAGGCGCAAAATTTCCGCCGAAACCAGCGGTTCCTCGTCAATCAATTCCAGGACGTCTTTGATTGCGTCCGGGTCAAATTCGATTTCCTCGCTTAAGCTTTGATGAAGCGCGACGATATAGCCGGTCAGCTGTCGATTGCCGAAAGGAACGAGCAGGCGCGCGCCGAGTTTGACGTTTTCGCGCAAAGCGAGCGGCAAACTGTAAGTAAAGGTCTGGCGCAGCGGCAGCGGCAAAGCGACTTCGACAAAACGCGGCGCGGGCGAATCTTTGGTCAGGCTCGGAATCATTAAAAGAAATTTACCACACAA
>DASVRL010000027.1:0-4741 GCA_036388635.1 Pyrinomonadaceae bacterium | reverse complement strand
GGTATTGAAAATTTCTTTCTACGCAAGGATTTACACAAAAAATGCCCGCAAAATTGGGCGAAGGAGAAAAAATGAAAAAACTGATTTTATCGTTTGCCGTTTTGGCAACAGTCGTTCTCGGCATGCTGCCGGTCGCCGCCCAGAAAAGAGCCGCAGAACGCCGGAAAACGCGCGAGGTCAGCATTTATGTACTCGAAAATATTGAGAGAAACGGCGTCTCGGATGCGACGCTCGTGGAGGTCAAGCGGCGCGTCAACGCGCGAACGCCGGTTGCCGGCGCGGTCAGGGCTCTGCTCGACGACTCGAACTTCATATACGCTTTGCGGCTCGTTTCCGCGCGCGTCGAAAACGGCAAGGCGTATATCAATCTCGCCTACGACGAAGACGAGATTGAATGCTGCTGGGGCGCCAATATGCTCAGTTTTTTTTACGACTCCATCGAGAAAACCGTTTTGCAGTTTCCGGAAGTCAAAGAAGTCCGGGTTTGCGCCAACGGCATCGAAAATTTTCTCGTCCGCGACCCGGAACTCCAGCGAAAATGCCCTAAAAATTGAGGATTCGGCGCGGAAATAAAAATAAAAATATGAGAAAACTAATTTTATCAATTACCGTTCTGGCGATTCTCGCCGTTAATTTTGCTCCGGCGGCGGGACAGCAAAAGCGAGCCGAGCGTCGGAAAAACCTAAAAACCGTGAACGTCTTTTTGCGGGTAAACGGAAAGTTCGAGGCGCAGGAACGCCCGGATAATCTGTTTCCCGTCAAACGCCGCGTGGAGGCTAACGCGCCGCTGCACAACGCGCTCGAAGTTTTGACCGCCGGCGCGACCGGTCGCGAAGCGAAATCGGGTTTGGCGGACTCGCATTTCGGACTCGAATACAACTGCGTCACGCTCAACCGGGACGGCACGGCAATCGTCCGTTTTACAAAGCCGTATGAGGTCGAGTTTCCCTTCAACGAAGAATACGGCGGAGAGTTAATCCCGCCGCTGTTTATAAAAGCGGTGGAACGTACGGCGCAGCAGTTTCCGAGCGTGAAAAAAGTCGTCGTCTGTCTGGACGGTGACCGGATTTCAGCGGAGGGCAAATCTGTTGATGCCTGTCCCGGCTCGCGTGTGAATTGAAAACTAAAGGGAGAAAATTTATGAGAATCGTTTTATTAATTTTAATCGCGCTCGGCTCGGTCTGCGTGACCTTCGGGCAGACTGCGCCGAAAGGTTGGCGTTTTCCCGACCAGTGCGACATCAAGCGCCAGTGGAAGGCATACGTCAGGGAGAAAAAAACCGTGCCTTATCGTCTCGCGGCGGATTTCAACGGCGACCGTTTTCGGGACGAAGCGTGGATTTTGATTTCGACCGAAAAGGAAAACGTTCTCGGACTGTTCGTTTTCTTCGGCTCGAAAAAAGGCTTGGGCGAAGCGCAGCTAATCGGAGAATCGGGCATCGCGCCGCAAGCCATGCACATTCGCGCTCTGAAACCGGGAAAATATCGAACGGCGTGTTCTTACGGCTATTGGGATTGCTCGGAAGAAGAACCGGAACTTTTGCGGCTGAAAACGAGCGGCATCGTCTACGCGATGATAGGCGAATCGACTTCCGTTAATTATTGGAGCGCAAAGAATAAGAAATTTTACGTCGCCAGTTTGACACATTAAACCGGGAGAAATTTTTAAACGAAATGAGAAAATTAATTTTAACCATCGCCGCCGTTTTGACAATCGTCGCCGCGAGCTTCGCGTCCGTCGCGGCGCAGAAGAAAAGCGGAATGGAAAAGCTGCCGAAAACGCGCGAGATTACGATTTATGTCTATCAAAAACCGGCTGAAACAAGCGGAGAATTTCACGGCAAAATCGTTCCCGTTCGGCGCAAAATCATCGATTACAAACCGCTGGACGCGGCTTTAAAACTGCTGCTCAGAGGGGCGAATAAAGATGAGCAAAATCGGAATCTGACGAATTTTATTTTCGGTCTGAATTTCTATTCCGTCCGCGTCAGAAACAAAACGGCGCAAATCAATTTCAAATTCGACAATCCGGAAATCGCTCTGGAGAGCTGGGAAGGCGGCGGCTTTGACCACGAGAATTTCGTCAAAGCCGTTAGCCGGACAGCCAGCCAGTTTCCGGGCGTCGAGCGCGTTTCGATTTGTGTGGACGGCATGAAAAATTACGCAAATTACGACCGAACCAGCAAATGCCCGTTTCCGATGTTTCCGCCCGCGCCGCCGCGCGCCGTTCCGCCCGGCGAGGTGTGGGACGTGGAAATTTATCTGAATCATCGGGACGCACCGGTTTTGCCGATGGGCGTGCGGGACGCTTTGCCGGTCAAACGCCGCGTCAAAGCCGCCGATTTTTTGAACAAAACGCTCAAAGCCTTCGACGCGGGCGCGACCGACGCCGAGCGCAAACAAGGCTGGAACTCGGCGACCTACGGCGCGCGTTTTGTTTCGGCGCGGATTAAAAATAAAAAAGCCTTTGTGAATTTCACGATGCCCGCTGGCGCGAAATTTCCGGGCAGATTCGAGCCGCTCGAATTTAAATTCGCCGTCGAGGATACGGTGCTTCAGTTTTGGAATGAAATTGATGAAATCGAGATTTGTCTCAATGGCATAAGCGATTTTTACGCCGATTATCCGGAGCGGATACCGTGCGAGCAGGAGCAGAAATGAAAACGAATAAATTCAGGATTTTAACGCTTATCTTAACCGTCTTCGCGATGTCGGTTGTCGTTCGGGCGCAGTGTTCCGACGAATCGCCAATCGAAAAAATCGCCCCGCAGGCGACGCAGGTTTCGGGCGCGACCGACGTGATATTTTCGCCGTCGGGAAAATCGGTGATTGTCCAGTTGAGTTGGGGTTTTTACGTGCTCCCGACCGAAAAACTCGACGACGCGGATGCCGGTTTCGAAGAATCGCGCTATCCTTGCCTGGAAGGCTGGGCGAAAGGTTTTCTGCCGTCTGAGAAAATAGTATTTGCGGGTCGGCGCGGGCTTTACACAATGGAACCGGCAACGAAAAAAACAGAGCCGATTTATCAGATAACGGCTGCCGAGGAAGAGAACGGCAATTATTTAATCGACGGCGAAATGGTGCTGGTTTCTGAAAATCTAATCGTCTCCGGCGACGGCGATTATGATTTGGGATTGGAAAAAGGCAATATTTTGCGGTTCGACGTCAAACGCCGTAGCGCCGAGCGCCGAGCGCCGATTCGCGGTTTTCAAAATCCGATGCTTTCGCCGGGCGGCAGATATATTTTGTATGAACACAACGGAGAAAACGGCGGCAACGCGGATTTTTACGACCTCGCCGCCGACCGGAATTATCCGCTTGCCGGGCGTTTTAATTTCAAACGAGTCTTTCCCGAATACAAACTCACTTTCGAGCGTCCGATTGCGTGGATTTCGCCAAGCCGCTTTCTGGCGGAAGTTGTCGAAAATCAATCCGCGCCGGGCGCAGAAAGCGCGGAAGAAGCTGAGCTTAGCACCGAACGGTGGCTGGTTCTATTCGACGCCGAAACCGGAAAACTCGTCTGGAAACGGCAAGCGAATGCTGAAATGCTGCCGCCGTATTTTCATCAATTGAGCGCGACGAAAGCCTTAGCGCTAGCCGGCGGCGATATTTACGAGATTTCACTGAGCGACGGAAAATCGCGACGAATCGTCAGCGATTTTCACGGAAACTCCTTTTCCGTCAGCCCCGACAAAAAACAGCTCGCGTATTTTAGCGCCGGTCATTTATATACGGCTTCCGTTGACCGAAAAAACGAAAAATCGGTTTTCGATTTACCGGCTGACTGGAAAAGCGTTTCGGCGTATAAAGACAAGGGCGCGCAGCCGCCCGTCTGGTCGCCGGACGGCAGACGGCTGATAATTTTTGACGAAAAAAGAGTAATCTTTATTAAGCTTTAATCGTAAAAAAAAATATTTGATGATTATTTATTAAAGAGGTCGGCAAGTCGCATAGCGGGTTTCAAATTCCTGAAACCCGCTTTATCAATTTTCCGCCGCGCGCTTTCAAATCACGAGCGCGACTTCTAAAGGATTCTGCCGGTCGTATCTGACTTCGACCGACGCGCCGATTTGTATCTGCGGGATTTGAAGCCTGGAAATGACTTTCTTGGTTTCCGCCTGATAAGGGTCTCGATTTTCGGGGTAAACTGCGAGCAGCAAACCGACCTGCGGATTGTCGTTGACCGTCACGCCCGTGTCCCAGATTTTCAGAATCTTCGCCTGCGCCGGCTCGCCGTGTCGCAGTAAACGTCTGTTTTTCCGCCAGTTAAGAATCGTCGGAACGATGAACATGAGCGGCAGAATAACCGACAGAAAAATGACGAGTATAAAGATGAAATAACCGAAAATGGTGCCAGACAGGCTCTGATTAGCCAGCAGGATTTGAGACGTTCCCGAAAAAAATAAATAAAACGCCTCGCCGCCGCCGCTGCCGCCGCTTGCCGCGACGGTTTCCGTTGTAAAAGCTAAAAACTTGTCTATCACTATTCTTATTCTCCTTTAAATTAATATTTAATAAGTTCGATTTCGCCGGTCAGTATAACGCGTGAATTAAACCGCCCGCACTACACAAATATGTAGAATTATCGCGAAGAACAAGATTTTTGGGCTTCTCTGCTCGATTTTAATTTCTGTTTTATCAATAACTACTCCGAAAAAATGCGCCAAAACCGGAACGTTTTAACAAAACGCCCGGCTTTGGCGTGGTCTTAAGGAAAGTTGTCTACACATTCGTGTGGTGAT
>DASVRL010000026.1:0-10325 GCA_036388635.1 Pyrinomonadaceae bacterium | reverse complement strand
GAGGCGGTCTTGTTGTCGAGCGTGACGACGCCCGCTCCCACTCCGACCCCCACGGCGGCAGTGGCGATCAGCGCGGCGCAGATTACCGCCCCGGCCGCGCCGCAGAACGGGGGCGGTTACGAGACGTTGTTTGGCGCGATGGCGCAAAAGAGCGGGACGCTCTACTTGTTGATTCCGGGCGGCGAAGGCGAGAGCCGCGAGTTCAGGCAGGAGCAGGCGTTCGCTTCACGCTGGGCGCAGTCGTCGAGCGGGCTGACGTTACGCGATGCGTGGCCGATCTTCACGGAGATGCGCCTGCGCAAGTCGCCGTCGGAGTTGCAACTCTTGCAGCACGCCGTGGACATCACGACCGAGGCTCTGGGTCGCGCGATGGCCGTGGCCGCGCGCTCGAAGTGGGAGTATGAAGTCGAGGCGGAAGTTGACTACACCTTCAAGCGGCGGCACGCGGACAACTGGGGCTACCCGTCAATCGTCGGCTGCGGGCCGAACGCGACGACGCTGCACTACGTCGAATCGCAGGGCGAAGTCGGCAAAAACGATTTGCTTTTGATGGACGTCGGCGCCGAATACGACCATTACACGGCGGACGTGACGCGCACGTTTCCGGTTGACGGCAAGTTTTCAAAAGAGCAAGCCGAGATTTATCAAATCGTCTACGACGCGCAGGAAGCGGTGGCGAAAGTCACCAAGCCGAACGCGAAAATGAGCGACATCGAAAAGGCTTCCGCCGAAACCGTCAAGCAGGGTTTGGCGAAATTGGGTTTGATTACCGCGCCGGAAGCGACTTTTCAGGCGACTTTCAACGGGCAGACGATGAACGTGCCGCAATACCGCATCTGGTTTATGCACGGCAATTCGCACTGGCTCGGAATGAACGTCCACGACGTCGGCAGTTACCAGGCGCCGCTGAAAGCCGGAATGGTTTTCACGAATGAACCGGGCATTTACCTGCGCGAAGACGCGCTGAATTATCTGGCTGACACGCCCGCTAATAAAGAGTTTCTGGCGAAAGTGCGTCCGGTTTTCGAAAAATATAAAAACATCGGCGTCCGCATCGAAGACGATATGCTCGTGACCGAAACGGGCGTCGAATGGATGTCGAAAAATCTGCCGCGCAAGCTCGAAGAAATCGAAGCCTTTATGGCGCGCGCCTCCAAAGAGTTGAATTACAGCGCTCTGGAAAGGGAAATCAGCCCGACGCTGGCGATGTTTGACGGCGGAACGCCGCCGGAAAATCAATTCGGATTTTTAGATAGTTTAGGCTTTCCGTCCGGCAAAACCGCGCGCAGCGGCTGGATTTTGACCGGCAGGGAAACGGCAAATTCAGGCTTGAATCACGCCGGACATTCGCACGGCGAATAAAGAATTCAGCCGCGCGGACGCAGAGAGAAAAAATTAACCGAGGATAACCGGATGGATAGAGATTGCTGAAGTGATTTTTCATAATCTCCGTCTCTGCTGTTATCCTCGGTTAATTTCCTGCTCAAAATCTCTGTGCCCGCCGCGCGCCGGTGGCGGTTAAGGATTTATTCGTAACTTAATGCTTCGACGGCGTCGAGTCGCGCTGCGCGAAGCGCCGGGTAAAGCGCGCCGAGCGCGCCGCCCGCGAGTCCGACCAGCAGCGTGATTGCCAGCACGACCGGGCTGATTTCGACTTCCAGCGTCGTAATTTGCGTTAAAGCGAAACGCAGAAGAATTGTTAAAACGATGCCCGCCGCGACTCCGCAAAAGCTAATCAGCATCGCCTCCTGCGCGATTGTCCACGCAATGCGCGCGTTCGACATTCCCAGAGACTTTAAAATCCCGATTTGCCGCGTTCTTTCCGTGACGGTCGTATACATCGTCAGCAAAATCACCAGCGCGCTGATGACCGCGGCGACGCCGACGATAACGTCCAGAAAAACGTTCATCGCCGGAAAGCCGGACATATAAAGCTCCTCGATGTCTTTGGTGAAAATAATCTGATTGTCGGGAAATTTTTGGTGAATCGTGTCGGCGACCTGCTCAGCCGTAAAGCCTTCTTTGATGGAAATCAAAATCGCCGTGCATTGATTTTCGGCGGCGAGCTGCGCCTGCATCGTCGCCAGCGGAATTTTTATACGCGCGCCGGCGGCTGGCTCGTAGGTTCCGACGATTTTAAAGTCGCGCTCCCACATCTTCACGGTATCGCCGATTTTAAATTTTTTCTGGCGCTGGAATCCGGTGTCGATGATGGCTTCGTCGCCGCCGGAAAATTCGCGACCTTCGATGATTTTCAAGCGCGCCATTTCGGCGTATTCTCTGAAATTCACGCCGTCAATCAGGCGGCTGCCCGTGTTGGTGTCGGCTTCGACCGAAGTTTGACCGAGCGGAACGACGCGGTTGACGCCTTCGATTTTCGCCAAATCCTCGGTCATAATCATCGGCAGGCGAAACGATTCCGAGCCTTGCAGACCGAATGTGCCCGCCGCGCGAAACATAATTTCCGCGCCGACGTTTGCCTCGCGCGTCGCTCGCTCGCGCATCGTGCCGTTTGCCAGCCCGATGGTGAAAACGATGAGCAGAACGCCAATCGCAATGCCCAGAACGCTGACCAGAGTGCGCGCCGGACGATGCATCATATTCGAAAAAACGAGATTGTCCATAAAAATTTTATTTGAGCAGGATTGAGGGAATTTTTCAAATTGAGATTTCCTTATCGCTTTTATTCAATCTTTTCCGGCGGCGTCTCGCGATTTCTTCCAAATACTTACAATCGCGTTTGCTTAAGGCATTTTTTCCAGTTTCTCGATGGCGGCGCGCACTTCTTCCAAATTTTTGCGGTCAAACGCGGAAAGCGCATTGAGGCTTTCCGCCTTCAGCAACGTCTCCAACGCCCGCCGGTAATTTTCCTTCGCCGTTTCGAGATGTGTGTGACGCGTTTGACCGTTGGCGGTTTTGACATAATCGGCGTGAACCAAGCCGATTGCCGAGTAAACGAAAGCCAGATTTCGCATCGCGTTTGTATCGGAGCCGTCGTGCTCGATTCGCTTTTCGATGGCGGCGCGGCTTTTTTCGTAAGCCGAAAGCGCGCCCGCCAAGTCTTGTTTATTATATTTCGCGTCGCCGATTCGTTTGTGCAGCGAGCCGGAATCGTGGTCATAGGCGCGAGAAAGCGGATCTTTGGCTTGAAGCTCGGATAAAATCGCCTCGGTTCGTTCCAGAAAGCCGAGAGCTTCGTCGGGTTTTCCCAGATTGGAAGCAAAAGTGCCGAGCCGCGAAAAAGTTTTCGCTAAATTATGCCGCGCCTGCGCGTTTGAAAGGTCGAGCGCGATGGTTTCCTCGGCGATGCGGCGCGCTTTTTCGCAAAGCTCGAATGCGTGCGCGTCGTCGACTTCTTCATAAATGCCGGATGCCATCTGGTAAATTCTCCAGAGTTCCTGCCGAAAATTCGCGTCATTCGGAAACCGCGCGGCGAGCGCTTCGGTGATTTCCACGGCGCGCCTCATCGCCGCTTCGGCTTCCGGCTGACGGCTTTCCCATGAAAGAGATAAACCGAGATAGCTGAGACAATTGGCGAGAATCCGCGCGGTTTCCGCATCGTCCCGGTTTATCCTGCGCAATTCTTCGAGTTTGCTCGTCGCTTGCTGAAGCAGCGGAACGGCTTCGTTAAATCTGGTCAGCTCGGCATAGCTCGCCGCGTCTTCGACCTGCGTTGCCAGATACGCTCTTTTTAATTCCAGCGAATCGTGCGTTTCGGCGACAAGTTTTTCGTAAATCGAGACGGCTTGCCTCACGTCTCGGAAACCGTCTTCGACGTCGTTCAGAGATATTCGACGGACGGCGAGCAGCCGCAGATTATCCGCCAGCAGCCGGCGACTCTGCGCGTCGGAAGGATTATTTTCCAATAATCGACGCCGAATGGCTTGCGCTTTTTCCAGACTCGCAATCGAGCTGCGAAAATCGCTCAAACTCGCCTTTCGCGGGTCGGCTTGCAGCACGCCGACTTTTTCGTAAGCCGCCGCCAGTTCCATTTGCAAAACGAAATCGTCGGCTGATTCGACGGCGAGCGAGTCGAGATATTTCAGCGATTGCGCGACGAGCGCCTGCCGCGCTTCGGTCGAGCCTTCGAGCCGTTCGATTTTCGGCGCGATGTCGTTCAAAAGCGCGTTCGAGAGCCCGCGCACGTCCGAGAATCTTTTTTCCGCCCGCGCCTGGTTCGCTTCGGCTCGGCGCGCCTGCCAGACGGTGGCGACAACGCCGCCGATTAAAGTCAGAAAAATCAAAAGGCTCGCCAAAACCGCAATTCGGTTGCGATTGACGAATTTCGTCGTGCGATAAGTAAAACTGTCTTTTTGCGCGCTGACCGGCAAGCCGTCCAAATATCTATTAATGTCTTCGGCGAATTGCTGGACGGAAGCGAAACGACGCTGCGGTTCTTCGCGCCGCGCCATTTCGACGATTGCCTGCAGTTCGGTCTTCAGTCTTGGATTTTTGGTCTTTGTCGATTGCTGTTTGGTCGAGTTCGATTTGAAAGCCGTATTGCCAGCCGATATGCGCATTTGCGGCGTCATAAAGCCGTCGCCCGTCGCAGCAGAAAACGATTCCGGTTCCACTAATTTAGACAGCAGAACGCCGAGACTGTAAACGTCGCTGGCGGTCGTGATTTTTTCGCCTTTGATTTGTTCGGGGCTGGCATATTCGGGCGTGAAAGCGCGATAACCGGTCTGCGTTTGCTCGTCGGCGTGTTCGTCGTCGAGCAATTTGGCGATGCCGAAGTCGAGCAGTTTCGGCGCGCCGTCTGTCGTGACCAATATGTTTGACGGTTTTAAATCCCGATGCACGACCAGATTCTGGTGCGCGAACGAAACGGCGCTGCAAACCGACAGAAAAAGTTTCAGACGGTCGTTGGTCGAAAGATTTTCGCGCTCGCAAAATTTGTCGATGCGCTCGCCTTCGACGTATTCCATCACCAGAAAAGGCTCGCCCGCCTCTGACACGCCGCCATCGTGAAGCCGGGCGATGTTTGGATGATTTAGGGAAGCCAGAATTTGACGCTCGCGGCGAAAACGCTTTTCAAGTTCCTTATCGGCAAAGCTCTGGCGAATAATTTTCAGCGCAACTTGCTGCTCAAACTCGCCGTCCCATCTTTCCGCCAGAAAAACCGCGCCCATTCCGCCGCGTCCGATTTCACGAATGATGCGGTAATTTCCGAACTGTTTTCCGGCGAAATCTTCACGGGTTAAAGCCGCGCTGCCGGCAACGTCGAAAGCGTTTTTTTCGATTAGATTTTCCGTTTCGTCGTGAGCGGCGAGCAGGGAATTTATTTCGTCAAAAAGCCGCGCGTCCGCGCCGCAAGATTCGCGCAGCCAGACGGCGCGTGAAGTTTTGGGCTGTTCCAAAACTTCGGCGAAAAGGTCTTTGATTTTTTCCCAATCCTGATTTTTCATATTTTAGCCTCAGCAAATAGGGCGTAAAAAATCGGGGAAACAGTCCAGAAAAAAGTTTGAGAAATGTCTTATTGCCTTTTCAGCTCGCGCTGAAACCACGCCTTTGCAAATGTCCATTCGCGTTTGACGGTCGTCGGCGAAATGTTTAAAACGTGCGCCGTTTCTTCAATCGAAAGCCCGCCGAAAAATCTGAGCTCGACAATGCGCGCCTGTCTCGCGTCAATCTTTTCCAAACTCTGCAAGGCTTCTTCCAGCGCCAGCAAATCAAATTCCTTTTCGCTGGTAAAGCTGACGGCGTCGTCCAGAGCGATTTTTTGCCCGCCGCGTTTTTGCGCTTTTTTGACGCGGGCGTGGTCAATCAGAATTTTCCGCATCACCTGCGCGGCAATCGCAAAAAACTGCGCTTTGCTTTCCCACGAAACATTTTTCCAATCGACCAGCCGGACGAACGCTTCGTGCACCAGCGCCGTCGCCTGAAGCGTGTGGTCGGCGCGCTCGTTTTGCATATAAGCGGCTGCCAGCCGCCGCAAATCGTCATAGACGAGTTCGAGCAGTTTTTCGGGCGCGCTTTCGCTGCCCGCGCTGACGGCATTCAACAAAACGGTGACCTCTGGCGACGGTTCTTTCATGCGGCTGATTTGAAGGCAAATCGGATTATACGGATTTTTTTTTCAAAAATCACTTTTTTTGTGGGCTGTTTCGCCTTTGCTTTGCGCCCTATTGGGCAAAAGGAGAATTTTAACGATGAAATCAGCAATAAAAAACAATCAATTTCAGAAAAAAACATTAAGTTCAATTTTGACGGCTTTGTTCGTCCTGATGATTTTAGGCAGCTTTCAAACGGTTTCCGCTCAATTTACGTTTATGGGCGATTACGATAGAACGTTTGCCGCGCCGCTCGGCTACTACATTGACCCGCAAAACCCGACCGCTCCGGCGACGGATACCTCTCAAGCGCCTTTTTACACGGGCGAGTATGCGCCGGACGGCTCAATCATCGCCGGAGGGCGGCACGTCGACAACGCTTCGAGAGGAGATTTTTATCTGAGAAAGTTTACCGCGTCGGGCGCAGTTGACACTTCTTTCGGGACCGGCGGATTTGTCCGCACCAATTTTCACCTCCGAAGCGACGGCGTTGGCGGAAGCGACACGCCGCAAGTTTTGAAAGTGCAGCCGGACGGCAAAATCGTTTTTGCCGGTCAATGCGTCGTGTTTGGACCGGATTTTTTTCAGTTTGGAACGGATGCCTGCGTCGTGCGCTACAACGCGAACGGCACGCTCGACTCTTCTTTCGGCGGCTTGCCGATTCCTGTGAGCAACGGTCCTCAGATTCAAATGGTTCCGATCGACCCGGGCAAAGCGATCTTCCAGACCGGAATCAGAAACGACTTTGGCGAAACAGGCGGAACTTTTTTTGATATGGCGATTCAGCTCGACGGCAAAATCGTTCTCGTCGGCGAAACGCGCACTTTTACTAATTCTCCTACAACTACCGGATGGGGCACAATGATTGTTCGCCTGAATCCGAACGGCACGCTCGACACAAGCTTCGGCGGCGGCGGCATTGTCCGCCGGAATGCGCCGGCGGCTCCTGCGGGCTGCAATCTTGCGCGGACACTGTTATCCGCCGTGCGCCTGCAGCCTGACGGGCGAATCATCGCCGTCGGATACGACGATGTTGCCATTCCAAACAATTGCAGCAACGGAACACGTTTCGTCGTGACGCGCTGGACGGCAAACGGTCAGCTCGAAACCGTGCGGCACATCACCGACCTCAGCTCACTCGATGGTTTCTTCACGGAACGCGCCGTTTCCGTTCATCTCAGCCGAGACGGAAGCAAAGTTCTCGTCTCCGGTTCCGCCCGCAACTATAGCGGCGTTCCGGCGGGACGGCAGAAGCCGACGATGGCTCGCTTTAACATCGGCGATTTGTCGCTCGACACAACTTTCGGAAACGGCGGAATCGTTCAATACAACAGAACATCCAATAATTGGCAGACCTCGACTTTATACGTCAAAGCGATTCAGCCCGACGGCAGAATCATCGCCACAGACGATGTTATGAACCACGTCGGCAACGTCGTTCGTTTCAACCCAGATGGCTCCAGCGACCAATCCTTCGGCAACGTGAGCATTCTGGACGGCTCGACGGGCGGGCGCGGCAGGCTGAGAGCTTTAGTGACAAATTACAACGGACAGGTCGCTCCAATCGAAGCCGGACAAATCCTCGTGCGTCCGAACGGCAGAATCAATTTAATCGGCTACAGCACCGCTCACGCCGGTCTGGGCATTCTTCGCGCCGCCGTCTCGCAGCAATACACGACTTTTCAGAACGGAGTTTACGGCGATTTTGAAAACGACGGAAAGGATAACATCTCGGTTTTCCGCGACGGCAACTGGTATTGGCTGAACAGCACGAATAATTCTTTCAACGCCGCCCAGTTCGGCATCGCTTCCGATAAACTTGCGCCCGCCGATTACGACGGTGACGGGCGCACGGATTTAGCGGTTTTCCGCGACGGCGCGTGGTATATCATCCAAAGCTCGAACGGAGCCTTCCGCGCCTTGAATTTCGGAGCGGCTGGAGATTTGCCGCGACCCGGAGATTTTGACGGCGACGGCTTGGCTGATATTTCCGTTTTCCGACCGTCAGACGGCACCTGGTATCGAATCAATTCCGGCAACAACCAATTTGTCGGCATACAATTCGGAGCAAACGGCGACGTGCCCGTATTGGCTGACTTTGACGCCGACGGCAGAACCGATATTTCCGTGTTTCGCTCAGGCGTCTGGTATTGGCTCAGAAGCGCGGACGGGCAGTTTGCCGCAGCACAGTTCGGAATCAGCGGCGACATTCCGGTTATCGGAGACTACGACGGCGATAGCCGTGCGGATTTAGCTGTCTTTCGCCCTTCGAACGGAACGTGGTATTGGAACGGCACGCAAGCCGGATTCAACGCCGCGCAATTTGGCGCAAACGGCGACAAACCGGTTCCGGGCGATTATGATAACGACGGCAAAAACGATTTAGCCGTTTATCGCAATGGAGCGTGGTATATCATCAATAGCGGAAACAATTCATTCACAGGGATTAATTTCGGCTTGGCGAATGATAAACCAATTGAAGCCGCTTATACGCAACCGTAGAATAAGCGAGAACTGATAGCGGAGAACTGAGAACTGAGAACTGAAAACGGCAATTATCAGTTCTCAGTTTTTTGTTATAAAGATTTACTGCGGTTTCGGTTGAATTGAAGTGTTCGTCTCGGCGCTCGCCGTCTGCGTCGTCTGATTTTGCTGAGCCTGGATTTCTTCGGGCGATTTCCAGCCGGCTTTTTTCAGCAAATCGACGGCGAACTTTATCGGGACAGCCATATTCGCCGCCGTGTTTTCCGTAAAAACGCCGAAATTGACGCCGATGACCTTGCCGCTCTGACCGAACAGCGGCGCGCCGGAGCCGCCTTCCGCCGTTTTCGCGTCGTGAACGATGCGGCGCGGATCTAAATCCGTAATCGCGCCCTGCGTCGTCAGCGGAACGATTTTTCGAGACTGCGCCAGGTAATTTAAAAGCGCCTGCCTGGAATTGCCGAAACGCGAATTTATCGCGCGCGCTTCATCATCGTCGACCATCGCCAGCAGCCGGTCGGGACCGCTCGGATAACCCATCGTGACGACGGTTTTGCCGATCGCCATCGCTTCGGTCGCCGTATCTATCGGCAGCACGGGAATATCGGGCGAAACCGCGTTCGGGTCAATCGTGCCGACGGCTAAATCTTCCTTCGAGCCGAATTGCTGCATTTTGAGCGCAATCGGCTGCGGCATATTCGGAAAATAAACGACCAGCCGCTTGATGCGCGCCTTCCCGTTTGACTGCTGCATCATCTGCTTGACCAAATCGTTTTCCGCCCACGGCTGGACGACGTGTCGATTCGTGACTATATAACCGCCGCCGACGTGAAAGCCGGTGCCGATAAAATCATATTCGACGGGCGTGCCGTTGCCTTCGGTCGTCAATCCGGTCTGCGGCGGCGCGGGCTGCTGCTGCTGTTGCTGCTGGTTTTCCTCGCCTTCCATCGGCTCGTACGGGTCGGGCTGAAAAGCCGCCGGGTCGAGATAGCGAAGCGTTTTGCCGCTTTTGCGGTCAACCAGGTCGTAAACGCCGACGATCAGACAGACGCCGTTGCCGTATTCGACGCGCAAGTTGGGCGCGAGCGAAACGGTTTTGATAATGTCCTTGTTGGTTTTGTCCAGCTCGCCGAGCTGCTGGCTGGTCTGTCCGAGTCTTTCTTCAAGCTTGCGGATGATTTCGCCCTGATGCTGCGACTGCTCGCGGCTGACGCGAAGCTCGTGGTTGACGGCGTTGCCGAGATACAAAATTACGCCGATAAAGCTCATTGCCACCAGCAGAATGACGATTTTGGTCGTCCAGCTGATTTCGCGCGAAAGCTCGCGGACGAATTCGCGCAGAAAAGCTTTGGCGTCGTCGCGTTTCGGCGAAGCCGCCGCATCGAGCGCCGCTTCTTCGATAAACTGCGCGACGTGCGTTTCGCGGTTGGTCGTAATCAGCGCGGATTTTGAGGCGAGCGAAAAAAAGGAAAACGAAATGCCAAACGATTCGATGTCGATCGTATCGCCGTCTTCGATGGCGACAAATCGGCGAATCGGCTTGCCGTTAAGTAATAATCCGATTGATTCGTCAAACTTGATGATGCGGTAGACGCTCTGGTCGCTTTCCAGTTCGAGCCAGATGCCGGCGTCGGTTTTGCCGGTGTGAATCTGCAAATCGCTCGTTTCGTCGGAGCCGAGACGGATTCGTTCCTCGGAAAAAAATTCCGTGCGCTTTTCCTTGCCGACCGTGACGTGAATGATGATACCGCTTGCCATTCAGTAGATTGAGAAACGCTCCTAAACGCTTAT
>DASVRL010000025.1:0-3889 GCA_036388635.1 Pyrinomonadaceae bacterium | reverse complement strand
AATTTCCGGGAAAATCTCTTTTCTAGCGCGAAATCTAAAAAGTGCTCTGCGGCGGGGGAATGGATTTTTGCAGGGCATCGACACGGGGCTGGAGCTCGACGCGTCCTTCGAGAATACATTTATTGAGAAGTTCGACCTTTTCCCGCGCGGAAAGTCCCGGGTCGAAGAAAACTGCCGTCGCGAAATCTATTTGCGCGAGCGGCGCGCCCGGCTTTTTCCGGTAATCAAAATAGTTTTTGATGAGCCGGCGCGTAGCGCGGTGATAACAGGGCTGCGGCGGAATGGACTGAATGTATGCCGAGCACTGGCACCCCCCGCCGTCGGTAACCTGATAGATCTCGTTTGAATCGGGCGACCAGAAATAAAGAATTTCCTGATCCGGCTCCCAGTGCAAAAAATCGCCGTTTTCTTCAAGAATAACAGCGGCGGCTTTGGCGATCGCTTTGATCCAGCGGTTTCTGACGCGTTTGATGCGGCAGTTCAGATGCGCCTGCGCCACCGCGTCGGCGACAATCCACAGGAAAATCTTTGACCGGTGATTTTAAGCATAACGGCTGCAGATACTCCTTCTCTAAATTCAGGAATTCTAAAAGTCTTTGATTTATCCGCCGCTTATTTTTACTTTGATTTGTCGAAGGTTGCCGACTGCAGGAAAAGCTAATGCTCAATTCTCTTTAATTTTTTAATCAGACCGGAACGGCTGATACCTAAGTGTTTGGCGGCGAGGTTTTGATTATTGTTATGCGTGTCGAGCGCGGTTTTAAGCAGCCCCTTTTCGATTTTTTGAGATACACTTCCATTTTTTCGCCCGGCACGAATAACGGGATATTATCCGGCATCATCACGAAACCTGCGCCTTCGTCCTGCCCGCGCGCCTCCCGAATTGAAAGCCGGGACAATAAAAATTCATCGGTTAATTCGACGGTTTCATTCGACGGCGTGTCGCCACGGGCGAACAAAGCGCTCAAGGCTATCAATTCGACGAATGACCGCAGCTCGCGGACGTTCCCCTGCCACTCGGATAATTCCCGCTCTGGAAAATTCCGTTTCAGGCATTAAGTTCGGACGGAGAGAAATATCTAATTGAAGAAAAACTCGTCAGCTACGCTCCGTCGGTTTCTATTCTGCTGGAACAATTGAAGAATCCCAGACCGGTGCGGCAGTCTCTTCAGGCGTTCGCCAATTCCAATTACGATAACCGTGTGCTGCAATATGTCAATTCGGAAGCCGCCGGCGTTGCGGAAATTTACGACTCGAAACCGCTGCTGAATGCCGCAGTCGCTGACTACGAGCGTAATTCGGAAAAAGCGGATATTCTTCATTTTTCGATGCACGCCGAGGTTGACAGCGAGCAGCCGCTGGAATCGTTTTTAGGCTTTAGAAAAGCCGGAAAAGTCGACGGGCGTTTAACGGTCGAAGAACATTTAAAGATAAAACTGAAAAAGAGAAGTCTTGTCTTTTTAGCTTTGTGCGATACGAATAATGTGTTGATCGGCGAGGGATTGGTAAGTCTCGCCTGGGCGATGATGGGCTCGGGCGCGACAACGGTTATTTCAGCGCAATGGGAAGCGAACGACAAATCAACGGAAATATTTACCAAGTCGTTTTACCGGCACTATAAACAGGGAAACGCTTCCGCCGAAGCGATGCAAAAAGCGGCACTGGAATTAATCAAAAATAAATCGAATAATATGCACAAGCCGTATTATTGGGCGGATTTTACGCTGAACGGCGATTTTCGCTAGATTTTAAGTGAGTGTCGTTTTAGCTTTCTGCAAACGATGCCGAGAATGCTTTTATGAATCTGAGCTAACCGACGTACTGAAAATCCGCGTGCATGCAGTTCGATTCTGTCTCAAGCCACCATATTTTTCAATAGTTTAGAGCCACTTTCGGATGGCTTTAACTATTTACGGACACGTTTTCGGTCTCGGCACAATGGAGAGAATCACGTCGTAAAACTGACTTTGAAGGAAATCGAGGGAAAATTGAAAGAGTGAGTTGAATTTAAATTTTTACTATTTGAGAGCGGTCGGCGGCGGTTGCTTTTTTGGGTTGTAAAAAAACTGTTGCTTAGAAATTCACAGTACTGGTAATGTCCTAATTTTGTGCTGCTATCTCTAGCTTAGCTCAAATTTGAAACATTTCTTTTATCTTACCGTTAAGCTTTATGAATCTGAATACAAAAGAATAAAAAGAGAGTTTGTAAATGTCGAAACCAGATTGAAAATGACTTGCTCGAATGGATACTAAAAGAAGTTATGAAAGCTATTGTCTATCATAGTTACGGTTCGCCCGACGTTCTCAAATATGAAGAGCTTGAAAAGCCAACCGCCGCTGACGATGAAGTCTTGATAAAAATCCGCGCGGCTTCCGTCAATCCGCTTGACTTTCACTTTATGCGAGGCGAGCCGTTCGTGATTCGGTTAATGGCTGGACTGCGCCAGCCGAAGGATACGCGGCTCGGTCGGGACTTGTCCGGTCAGGTGGAAGCGGTCGGCAGAAACGTCACTGAATTCAAGGCGGGCGACGAGGTGTTCGGAATGTGTCGCGGGGCATTCGCCGAATATGCGCTTGATTCCAAGTCGGAACTGGTCACGAAACCCTACAATCTGACGTTTGAACAAGCGGCTTGCGTGCCTGTAGCGGCATTGACCGCCTTGCAGGGTCTGCGCGATAAGGGAAAGATTCAGGCGGGGCAAAAGGTCTTGATTACCGGCGCGTCGGGAGGCGTCGGCACGTTCGCCGTACAGATTGCCAAGACGTTCGATGCGGAAGTAACAGGCGTTTGCAGTACGAGGAATGTCGAGATGGTGCGTTCAATCGGCGCAGACCGCGTGATTGATTATACTCAGGAAGATTTCACCAACACCGGAGAACGTTACGACCTGATTTTAGACTGTTATGCGACCCATTCCTTGACGGAATACAGGCGCGCCTTAAATCCCAAAGGTATCTACGTCGGCGTCGGCGGTCCGGTCGGCTCGATGTCCGGTCTTCTGGCTGAACTGTTCAAACAGCTTGTGTTCTCACTGGTTGTGAGCCAGAAGTTCATTACGTTTATGGCGAAACCGAACAAAGCAGACCTCTTGGTTATTCGCGAGCTTATTGAATCCGGGAAAGTAACGCCGGTCATCGACCGTCGTTACGGTTTGGATGAAGTCCCGGAAGCTATGCGGTATATGGAAGAAGGACACGCGCGAGGGAAGGTAGTAATAACCAGCGGATGACCTTTGAGACGCGTTTTTACACGCCCTGTAAAGCAGTATTTTCCAGCACCACAAAATTAGGACACTATCATTACAACTAAAAACTAGAATTTTCTCTTAAAATAAATCAAAATCCGGCGAAGTAAGTTTGACGGGAAAGGGAAGTGAGAGGCTTATATTTGAGCCTCTTTTTATCGCCTCAAACAAAAATCTTCTCTAATCTTCCCGTCCTGTGCTAAGATTAGCGCCGATTTAATAGGAAGCAATTTACCCACGTGACTCCGAATAAGGTAATTTACGTTATTAATCAATCAACGGAATTGCGCAAAGCCTGGCGTGAACTTTCCGAGGTTCAAAAACGAATCCTGCTCAAAGAATGCGAAATGGCTGAAGAAGACGACATTGGGGCTTTTGTAGTTTTAGCTATCAGCAGGCAAAATCATTAGTTTTTGCAGCGTCAGGATAAATAATATTTATTTTTAAGAATTATCTTTAAGAATTTCGCAGAATACTGCGAGTGCAAAATTTGGGAATCGAAATTTTAATCGTTCCTTATTGGTCTAATTCCCCGTAGCTCTGCTACGGAATATACTAAACGAATGAGCGAGCTTATTCGTAAGAAACACAACGTCAGCATTTTGCTTTATCATCTGGTCTGTCCGACGAAATATCGGAAGGCA
>DASVRL010000024.1:0-32128 GCA_036388635.1 Pyrinomonadaceae bacterium | reverse complement strand
ACTCCGATATTTGGGTTCCCTATAACTCGGCGATGATTCCGGTATCCAAGAATAACTTTTACACCGCGAATTTCACGCCGACAGCCGGCTCTCCCGACATCACGCTTTTGTGGATGCCGCTCGGAGTTCAGCAATAAGCATCGCCAAACGAGAAATCCGGAAATCCGTTAACGCCGGTGATGAAAATACCGAGCGCCCGCGTCTCCGGCAAACGCCGCCAAGTTGAAAACTGGAAATGGAAAATTTATTCTTAATTTTCCATTTCCAGTTTTCAACCGTTCACATTATTCAGAGATGAGAACCTGCATGGTTGTTTCTTTTAAGAAGCGCAAAACAATTCAAACCGCCGCCTTTGCTTGACGGCATAAAAACTTCTTCATCACGAAACTGCCAGCCATATGGAATAGATGGTTTGAGTGAAATACGTCTTTCATCCGAATAATATAAGTCAATCAACCCTTTTTCCAACAAACTTTCCAATTCGCCCAGGATTGAGTTTATGCCTGTAAACTTCCTCGGTTGGTCGCACAGTTTAATAGACTATTCGCAGAGTTTAGGATAATTTACAGTTATTGACAATTTAGCCGCACGATTGTTTCGACGTGATGTGTTTGCGGAAATAAATCGACGGCGGTGATTGATTCGATTTTATAATCCGTGGTTAAAAGGCTTAAATCTCGGGCGAGAGTTGCCGGGTCGCAGGAAACATAGGAAATCCGGCGCGGCTTGAGCTTGAGCAGAGCGTAAATGGTTTCCTTTTCCGCGCCCGCGCGCGGCGGGTCGAGCAGAACGAAATCTATTTTCGGCAGCTCGCTTTGCGCTAAAAAATCAGAGACGTTTTCCGCCGAAAATTCGATGTTCGAGACGCGCGCGCGCTCGGCGTTTTTTTGCGCAAACTCGATCGCCTTTTCGTTTGCCTCGATGCCGAAAACCTTTTTGAATTTTCGCGCCAGAGGCAAAGTGAATAACCCGACGCCGCAAAATAAATCGAGCGCCGTTTCGCCTTCCGCGCCGTCGGTCGCCAGGCGTATTAAATCGTCAATCAAAAAGCGATTGCCCTGAAAAAAGCTCCGCGCATCGAAATAATATTTTTCGCCGCCGGCTTCGAAAACAATCTCGTCGGTCGGCTCGATCAGCTCGCTCGAATAGACGGAAACTTCCGCGCCGTTCGTCGCCGCTTCAATCTCCGGCTTTTCCGCCCAGAATTCCTTCCAGCTGATGTTTCGGCGAATGTCGGCGAGCTTTTCCTTTAACGCGGGCGCGAGAATCGGGCAGGTTTCGACGTCGATAACGTCGTGCGAATGGCGGCGAAAATAACCGAGCTTTTCGCGCCGGGAATCGACGTGCCACTGCGCGCGCACGCGATAATTCAAATCGTCGGGACTGGCGACAATCGGAATTTCGTTTTCGTAATTGATTTTGCCGATTCTTTGCAGGCAATCGCGGACGATTCCGGCTTTGGCGGCGAGCTGCGCCGCGTAATTCATCTGCTGGAAATCGCATCCGCCGCAGCGCCCGAAATAAGGACACGGCGGCGTTTGCCTTTCGGGCGCGGGCTCGAGAATTTCGACGATTTCGGCAAAGGCGACTTTTCCCTTTTTTTCGCGGATGCGAACGCGCAAACGGTCGCCCGCTGCCGCCAGCGCAACAAACATCGTCAAGCCTTCGGCGAAAGCCAGACCGTAACCGCCGGAGACGATTTTCTGAATGGCGACGTCGATTGTCCGGCTCTGATTTTCTTTTTGTTGAGGTTTTTGCCGCAAATTTATTCTTTCCACGAAAAATCGGAATTCCGGATAACCGTTTTCATCGTTTCCAAATCTTTTTCGGTAATGTAAGTCAAGGTAAAAAACAGCGCGTAGCCCCGGCGGGCGGTGGCGTAAAATTTTTGTTTATAGCCCGTTCGCTGGATGTCGAGCGAATAAAAAGTTTCGTTTCCGAATTTTTCCGAGTTTATCGTTTCCGAATATTTAAAATCGGGCGGCAGTTGCAGTTTTTTAAACGACTCGACATTCAGCCGCAGATAATCCTCGCCGTTGCGGTACGGAACCAGGGCGGACGCTTTTTCCGCCGATAAAATCATAATCGCGTTGTTTCCCATTCCGATAATGTCTTTCGAAACGCTAAAAAGCACGGTAAGGCGCTGCATAGCGGCGTCCAGAGCTTTTTCGCTTTGCGCGTTTTTTCCCTGGACGATCTCCGAGCCGACTTGTTTTATCGCTTGATTGAATTCGCTTTCCTGAATCACCCATTTTTCGGGAACCGTTATTTTCACGCCGAAAAACTTATTTTTATACGTGCCGGCGTCAAACTCGCCGAGAAAATTCGTCTGAGAATTGTTTCGGCTCGCATCGAGAGGCGCGGCTCGAACTCGCGGCGGAGGGCTCTTTTTACTCTGCGCCGAAACTTGAGCCGCCAGCGAAAATAAAGCTATGACGGAGAAAATTAATACCGGGATTTTTTTCATATTTTTCGTTTTTTACAAATAAAATAGACTCAGCCGCGGAATTTCCGCCGCCTCGCGCAGGGTTTTGAGCAGCATTAAATCGAAAGTCCGCTGGTAAACCTCTTTTTCCATTTTACCGCGATACTGCGCCATTTGTTTGTCGGTTTCGGCTTTGAGCGAAGCGAGAGTTTTTTCGTCCGCCGTTTGAAGCAAAGCCGCGTCGATTAATTGTTCCAAATCGCCGAGCGCCGCTTCCAGGCTTTCGGCGTCGTTAAAATCTTTTTCAAGCTGCGCGAGCCGCGCCGCAGCGCGAGCCAGCACTTCGTGCAGCTCGCCTTTCGCTTTTGCCTGCGCGCGCGTTAAGCTTTGCGCGGCGTTTTCCAGATGCATCCTGAGGTTTTCGTCCGAAAAAAGCGAATTTTCGCGTTCGCTTTCCGGCGCGTCGCCGCCGTCGCCGTCGCCGTTACCGTCGCCGTTACCGTCGCCGTTCGCCTGACTTTTCCCGACCTGGCGTTCGAGCCATTCTTCATACTGCGCCTCAATTTCCTCGCGGCAATACATCAGCGATTTGACGCTCCGGCGGCGGCGCGGCTGATTGTCCACGCCGTCGAAAACTTTTTCGATGCCGCGCAGGATTATATGCAGCGGCACGCCGCGTTCCTGCCAGGACTCAATCAAAGCCCAGTCGAGCGGGCTTAAAAACAAATATTTTCCGCGCCGGCGGTTAAAGGTTTCTTCGATTTCGGAGAAATAGTTGAAGTAATTCAAGGGATTTTCGATTTCAGATTTCAGATTGGATAATCAATAGATTTTTCCTTATCCAACCTGAAATCGCAAATCTGAAATCGAAAATTATTCCAGACGGATTTTCATACTGCGCAGCGTACGCAAATCTTCGTCGGTTAATTTCAGCGAGACGTCGCGCGCGAAATCTTCGTCGTCGCGCTCGATTTCCAGCAAGCCGATCTCCAGTTTGAGCGATAAATTCGGCTCGTAACCGATTTCGCGCAGCCGCTCGATGGCGTCGATAACGCGCTCCGATTTTTCGATCGCCGAATTTATCGCGTCGCCCAGCTCGCGCACCGCCTGTTTTGCATTTTCGTCAAGTTCCATCGCCTTTGGTAAGAAAATGCTACGCGAGGCAATTTGATTAGTCAAAAGTTTTTCGTATCTTTTCTTAGTTTTACCTGTTTTTGCCAAATGATTCTTAAAGCCGATTGTTATTTTTGCGTGATGTCGACCGTAATTGCAAAAACAGAGGCAAAGCCCTAAAGCAAACTTTCAGTGCCGAGGCTCATCTAGCTTAATATGCGCAAAAAAGTGTTTTGAGGACTTAAAGCTATGAAACTACGATAAGCGTATCAGGGCTTATCCGTGGTAAAGGAGAAAAAAATGAATAGTATATTTAACGGTTTCGTTATTGTCGTCAGTGTTTCCCTCGGTTCCTGGGCGCTTTCTCTTGTTGTTGATACTCGTGGTAATTTGAAGGGCGATGTCAGCTATTCGAAAATGGATGTTTCAGCAGGTCGTACCATCAGCTTCGATACAAATAATAGAACAACCACTGATTATGTCGCAGTCGGAATTCCCGGAGGTGAAATTATTACCACTAGTAAAGGACGAATTATAGTCAACGCCCTTGTCTCGGGCGACATTTATAAAAAAGGTTTTTTTAGAGTGAGCGGCGCTATAAAAAAACCAGTTTATGATAATTTTCCTCAGAGAAAAGAACTTAAACTCTCGCCGACGACGATTTACGGCAAGAGTTTGAAATCGCGTAACATAACATTCGAAAATCTTATTCGGAATCGGGCACAGATAACTTCTTCACCTGAAATTGATAAAATAGATGTTTTGCCCTCCAAGACCAAGAAAACATCATTAAATAAAAACTCCGATAAAGTAGCCAAAAGTTTTGGCAATTTCGACGACAAATGGCTGACTTCAGGTAAATAGTAAGGGCGCTTTATGAATAAATGTACAGAAACGATAAATAATTCTCAGCGAATGCCGAAGGCTTAAGAATTATCCGACATATCCGTTCCCGAACAGCTTTGCGCAAAAATTAAGGTTAACCGGCTGAAACTGAGCTTTAACACTAAATAACACGAAATAAATCTTCTCTTTTCTGTGTTATTTAGTGTTTTTTGTCTTTTATAGTTTTAGTTTTTAGGATTCTTACTTTTGTAAAAAACCGTTTTGCCTTAGCTGTTTTAATGCGAATCGTAAGCGGCAATCGGCAAATCGGTGGAAAATCCCCAGTTGGCGGCGAACAGATTGCCGTCCGTGCTTTTCAAAACATAAAACGTGCCGTCGCTTTCGCGCACGACGCCGACGTCGGTTTTTCCGTCGCCGTCGTAATCGTTCTGCACGGCGCTGTCGGTTTCGGTCGTGCCGAAGCTGTAAGCGAGATAATTTCCGTCCGTGCTTTTCAGGATATACCAGCTCAGATTATCGTTCGGATTCGCGCCGCGCCGCACGACCGCCAAATCCGTGCGCGCGTCGCCGTCGTAATCGCCCGGCACGAAAACGTCGCCGCCCAAGCCCCACGCGGTCGCCGTGAAAGCGTTGTCCAGACTTCTGATGACGTAAAAGTACGATTGCGCCGCAGCGCTCGCGCCGGGACGCTGAACGGCGAGGTCGAATTTTCCGTCGCCGTCATAATCGCCCGGCGCGGTGAAATCGGTCGAAAGCCCGAATTGCGCCGCGCGGAAACCGCCGTTCGAGCTGTTTAGAATATACCAGTTCATCGCGCCGCCGCTGGTTCGGCGAACGACCGCCAGATCGGTTTTGCCGTCGCCGTCATAATCGCGCTGGACGAGTTCGTCGCCGACGGCTCCGAATTGCACGGCGGAAAAAGTATTGGTCTGGCTGTTGATGCGATACCAGTTGCGGTCGGTGTAGCGCCAGAGAGCGATGTCGCCTTTGCCGTCGCCGTCGTAATCGCCCGGAGCAAGCGTGTCGGTATGCACCGAGCCGAACTGCTGGGCGATCAGACCGCCGCCGCTTTTCAGGATATACCAGGCGTTTTCGGTGCCGCCGCGAAAAACGCCGACGTCCGCCTTGCCGTCGCCGTCGTAATCGACGGCGTTGCGCAGTTTGATTTGGGCTGATGAAGCAAAGGTCAAAACAAACAGCGCCGCCAGGGAAAGTGCCGGGCGAATAAACATTTTATTGAATTTCTGCATAACTCTGTCTCCTTTTCGCGTTCCAGCCGCCCGATTGCGGCAGGCGATTCCGGTTAGGCGCTGCAAGCGGTCGGCGTCGTGCGGATGCCGACGGTTTTGACTGCCTGCAAAAGTTTGTTGTTGACCAGGCGCGTACCGAACAGAAACGGCAGGACGCGATTCAGATTGCCGCCGATAACGCCGTCGTTGGCGTTTGTCCGGTCGCGGTTCGGGCGGTGCGAATAATTAGGATGACTGCGGTAGACGGATTCGCTGACCCGGTCGGCAAAGAAAAACTGTGTCGTCGCGATGGCGTTATCACCGAGCCGAATGGTCGCGTGAATGTGCGTCACGCGCCCCGCGTACCAGCCCGGAAAAAACGTGTCGAAATACGCCCAGCCGCGAGCGTCCGTCTTTTGAATGCCGCGCCCGAACCGCTGCGTCGGCACGATCGGGTCGTTGCCGTTGCAAAACTGACTGAGCGGCGCCGAATAGACGCCGTTGTTGTCCGTATGCCAGATGTCGATTGAAGCGTCCGGGATCGGCTCGCACGTGTCGGCGTTGACGATGCGGAAACCGAGCCGCGTCGGCAAGCCCGGTTTGCCCTCGGTAATATCGCGGCGCACCAGCCCGGTGTTGAAATAACACGGACCCAAAGTCGAGGTGCAGGTCAGAACGCACGGCTCAGCCGCCGCGAAATTCAGCGCCTCGGGCGACAGATTTGCCAGCTCCGCCCGCGACACGAACGGATTAAAATCTCCGGCGGCGCTCAGGGCGAGCGCGCCCAAACCCAGCCCGGCGGCGGTTTTGATTCCGCGCCGCAGCCACTCGCGGCGACTCAGCAGATTATCTTCTTGCATCTTCTGTTCTCCTTAAATTTCGATTGGGATTTGTATTATAAAGCTTCGGAGCCGGAAAATCAGCATTTTTTATTTGAATCGAATCCGGCAGAACGCCGAATAAAGGATGGAGACGAAAAATCGCCGTGACGAGCGACGAATTCAGGCGGCGCAGCCTTCGAGTTTCGGCTTTCCCGGCGAGGTCGAAAGCCGAAGCCCAAAGGTCGTTTCCTGATCTAGCGTAATTCGCGCGTTTACGGCGTCGGCGGCGCGGGCTGGTCGTTCCGTCTCTGCGGCGCGCGTTCCAGATGGCTGGCTGACGTCCACGCGGCGAGCTTGCCCGCGTTGTCGCGATATTTTATTTTCACGATGGCTTCGAGTTTTCTGGTCAGAGTCATTCCGCGTTTAAAAGCCTCGGTCAGCGCGCCCGTCGCCTCGGCGTGGCTTTCTCCGGCGCTGTCGGCGGCTTCGGCGGCTTGCTCGAAAGCGTCGATATCCGCCTGCAAACCGGCGAGAAAATCGGCGGGTAAACCGTATTCGACGAATTTGGCTTCGAGCGGCGCGGCGTCCGCGTGAAAAGAGCGCGCTTTGGCAAGCAGAATCTGTTCGTTCTGACTGCGCGGCAGGCGAAATTTCTCTTCCGTTCCCGGAACTTCGTCGGCAAAGGCTTTGGCGGCGAAACTCATCAGCTCCAAACTCTTGCGCAAATTGCCGACCGCCGAATTCTTAAGCGCGTGACTCTGTCTTTTGTCGTCGAAACCGGAAGTCTGCGCCGCGTCGAGCGTCTGAATGTCGGCTATCAAGGTCGCTAAATCCTTCGCGACCTTATCGCCGCTCGTGTTTAAGGGAAAATCCGCCGCGTTGTCGCTCATAAAAACGCTCTCGCGCTGAAATTTATCAAATTTACGTCTTTGTGAATCATTCATGAAAGGTTTCTCCTTTTGATTTTGAATTAAGATTTGATTTAGCTTATGAGATAAATCCGTATCGAGATTTGCAGTGCTCAAGGTGACGGGCAGCCCGCTCAAAAGGAATATTCTGCGCTGAAAAGGATTTTCAGGCGCTCAAGACGATTAATTTCCGCTCAGAAACGATTTTCGGTCGCTCAAAGTAAATTTCGTTTCGCTCAAGACGATTTTCCGTTGCTCAAACGGAATTTTCGCTCGCTCAAACGGATTTTCATCCGCTCAAAACGAATTTACAGTTGCGGGCTGCGATTTCCACACGCTCAAAGCAATTTTCACACGCTCAACGCAAATTCCACGCGCTCAAAGCGCCTTTCAATCTGCATCAAGCGATTTTCATAATAAAAACAGCAATTTTCACGGAAAATTTATAATAAATCGCCGCTTTTGGCAAGAGTTTTTTTGTCAGGTTTAATTATTTTTATTCACTGCCTTCAAATTTGTCGCTTGAGAAAGTTTAGAAGGTTTTGACCGATACATAAGAAAATCGAGCAGTTTTCTAATCTCACAGCGCCGGAAAATAATTATCTTTATTTGAAAAGTGTGTCTCAAAAGCCATACGTTTTTGGGATTTTGGGGCTTTGCCTCATAAGTCGAAAAATTTAAGCAGTTTTGAGGCAAGACATTTTTAAGTTCTTTATTATCAACACAGCTTTTATCAAAAATGTCTGACTTATGAGGCAAAACATCGAAATTAAACACTTATGAGGCAAAGCCGGATTTTGGGCTTTGTGTCTAAAGTCGGTTTTGTCTCAAATGTGCTTAAGGTTGTCTCAAATGTGTTGAAATTGGTAAGATGCAAGAATGAATCATCGATATGACTTAGAATCGTTTAAAGCCGTTGAATCCCTGCTCGAACAAATTGAAAAAGACTATATCGTTTCAGAAAATGATAAGCCGACAATATTAAAACATCTGGAAGAATATTTTTGGCTGAAAGAACACGGGGAACCGTCATCAACTCAACAAAAATGGGCAGAAATTAGTAAGTCACTTGATAGTTTCAATATGAAAGTTAAACAATAAAATAGACCGCCGATTTCGGCGGTCTATCTGTGGACTAGGTTATTCAGGATTTATCCCTACTGCGTTAAAACTGAGCCTGCCAGCGATTTAGATTTCTTTGAGAATCTATTATCACGAAGCACACAAAGCCGGGATTTTGATTATGAGACGACTTATGAGACAAAACCGAAAAAAGCGGCAATTGAATCATCAGCCTTAAATTATAGCTGCTCCAACAATTACTGTGTCCCCAAAACGTCAATTATGAGACGCTTTCGGAACACTTTTTTACTGTTTCAAAAACGGGCGTTTTTGAGACAAAAAATTTCAAGTATACGGTTAATGTAATGAAGGGCAAAAAACCTAACAGACTGTCAAAGCGAACAGCGCCGGTGCTTTGCCCTCACGTCCCTTCGAGTTATTTGATGCGGCGTGAAAACAGTGCCGAATTTCATTATGGGGTAAACGCCGACTGAACTGGTTTATCAGCGCCGGTGCCAAATTGTGCCGCGCCGAAACCTTGTTGTGAACGCGATAAAAACCAGGTGCCGCCCCGTTTGACTGCAATATCGGTTTTACTGTCGCCGTCATAATCAGCCGGAACGAGCGTGTCAGATTCGCTCCCGAAATTGACGTAGCGCGGCGTGTTGTTGGCGCTTTGTTTGATATACCAAACGCCTGCCCGAAAGACGGCTAAATCGGTTTTTCCGTCGCCGTCATAATCGGCGGGAACAAATTTATCGGTCGCTAAACCCCAGCTATCATAGTGAAGTTGCGCATTGGAGCTTTGCAAAATATACCAATTCCGGTCGGACGGGCGAAATACTGCGGCGTCCGCCCGTCCGTCGCCGTCATAATCGCCGCGCATCGGCACATCGCCAGCATTGCCCCAATAAATGGTCACGAAATCGGCAGTTGGTTGAGAAGAAGGACGATAGAAAAAGAAACTTTGTCCGCCTCCGGTCCCATTGCGATAGACTGCCGGGTCGGCTTTACCGTCGCCGTCCCAATCAGCGACTAAAGAAGGTGTGTCACCGGTTCTGCCGAATTGCTCGACGCGAAAAACGTTGTTTGAACTTTGCAGAATGTAGAAGTTGGCTTTATTCGGATTCGACGGTTCATCGCGCCAGACGGCAATATCGGTTTTGCCGTCGCCGTCGTAATCGGCGGGCGCGAGTTTGTCCGTTGCCAATCCGAAATTCACGCCGTTAAAGCCGTTTGTGCCGGCAGCGGATGAGGGATTAATAAACCACACCGAATCAGACGGGCGGAAAACGCTCAAATCCGCTCTGCCGTCGCCGTCAAAATCAAACTGACGGGCAGCGTTCGGCGCGTTCGGCGTATTCGGCGCGTTCAAAGCCGTGTCAATTTTGATTCGCGGTTTCGTCACGAAGTTGCGGCTGTCGAAAATCGCCACACCGCTGTTTCGTAAACGATTGAAGATTTGAGCCACCGAATCGTTGGGGAACTTTTGTTTGATGACGGCATAGGCGCCCGTGACGTGCGCCGCCGCCTGCGAAGTTCCTTGCGCATCGATATAAGAGGCGCCCGGCTCAGACGAGATAATCACTTCGCCGGGCGCGAGCAGGCTCAGAAACGGCGAGCTGTTTGAAAAGCTGGAAACGCGGTCAACGGGATTATCATTGCTTCCGTCTGTGGTCGAGCCGACGCTGATCGCTGACGAAACGCAAGCCGGAGCCGAAAGCGAATCGGTATAGCCGTCATTGCCCGCCGCGACAACAGTAGCGATGCCCGCCGAGCGCAAAGTATCGATCGCCGTTTTATAAGCCGCCTGTCCGGCGTCGCAATAACCGAAATTCCGCCCGCCCGCGATGCTCAGATTAACCGCGTCAATCGCGAAAGTCGAACGCAGCTCATAAACTCTTTCGAGTCCTAAAATCACATCCGAAGCGAAAGCCGTGAGGCAGGGCGAAGGACTGGCGCCGCACGAAGTCGAGCGCGAAAAAACCTGAATCGCAATGATATTGGCATTTCTGGCAACACCTGCGCCCGTAATCTGCGGGTTCCCGCCGGCGGCGATTCCGGCGATGTGCGTTCCGTGAAAACAATTTTGGAGTTGACTCGAATTGCACGGCAAGCCCGAATCGGCGGCGGTTGATTGGCTCGCGCCGCCCGGGCAAAAACTCGTCGTCGTCCCGCTCGTCGTCGAATAACACGCTTCGGAAACGACGCGATTATTAAAAAACGGATGCGTTTTGTCAACGCCCGTATCGAGAATCGCCACCGCGCGTCCTTGTCCGGTAAAGCCTGCCGTCCACGCGTTTGGCGCGCCGATGAGCGGAACGCTTTGCAAAATTGCTGTTTTCTGCTCAATATCTTCCTGAATGCTGACGACCTCAGGCGCTTGCCGCAAAGCCGCAAGCGCTTCAGGCGAAACTTCCATCGCCAGAAACGGAATATATCTAAATCGTTTCGCGTTCGACAGTTTAAAATTATCCAACCGATTTAATAATGAGATTTGCTTTTGCGAAATTTCAAAACGCTGCCTGGCTTGACTTTCTGCGCTGATTTCCGCATCAGAGCGGTAGTCGTCAAGGCGTAAACCGATTATCACCTTAATCGTTTCGTCTTTCTGTGCCGGACCGGACAGACCAGCTGTCTCGTTTTGTAAATTCAATTGTGCGTTGGTCACACTAAAAAGCAGACCGACGAAAAAAAACAAGTTAAAAAGATTTACCAACAAATTTCTCGATGTTTTCATAATCAGCATTCCCAAATAAATTTTCCTGTAACTATATGCGGGGAAATCGAGAATAAACAGCCAAATTTTAAAGAATTTTATTTTGAGTTAAGTAATTTCAGAGGCAAAAGCAGCTCATAGAACAGTCTCATAAAGGGTCCTTTATGAGACTGTTTTGGAAAGCGACAAATCAGCATCAGCATTACTTAAGAATAATCTTAGTTTTCTATCTGTGAGCGTATTTCTTCTGCCATCTGGTTTAACTTGTCTCTTTCAGCCTGTATAGGACTCCATTTTAACAAAATATCATCGTTTTGAAATCGCGGAATAAGATGCAAGTGAAAATGAAAAACATCCTGTTGTCCAATACTTCCATTTGATTGCACTAAATTTAAACCTTCACAACCAGAAGCCTCTCGAATAGCGCGAGCCACTTTTACCGTAACTTGAAATATGCGAGCCGCGTCCTGGTCAGATAATTCATAGAGGTTTTCAATATGACTGCGCGGAATTATTAAAACTTTATAGGGATTTGGTTGGTCTAAACTCATAATGCCTAAAATATAATCGTCTTCATAAACAAAACTGGCTGGAGTTTTATGATTTGAAATTTTACAGAAAATGCAATCCATTCATTTATTATCTGATTGCGAAAGTTTATAAGAGTTCTTTTATTTGTCCTAAAGAAAGTTAAATCCTCACCTGTCTCAAAAAGGGTCGTTTATGAGACAAATATTACTCTAATTTGATTGTCTCGAAAAGGGGTGTTTGTGGGACACTTTTTAGCCTATTTTAGTAGTCTCATAACTGACATCTTCGAGACACAGTATTTGTATTGTTCAGGTTTTCTTTCGTTTAGACGTTATTTTTCTGTTGCTTGTTTTCCTATAAGGCTTTATTTGATGATTTTGGCAGCAATCAACACAAAGGTTTCCATTTTTCTTCACTAATAATTGATCAACCAATTTTCCGCCGAAGTAAAGTTCGACTCGTCCTAATCCGCTGCCTGTTCTGTCTCCGATAGCAGTAATGATTTTGTTTCTTGGTATTATGGGTGATTCTCGTCTGATTAACAGATATTCCTTTGCATTATGTAATCTGCGGCGACTGGTTTCCAGAGATTTTTCGCCCTCTCCTGAACGAGCAATTATAATTAGAACATTAGCAGGGTCTTTCTGTTTTTTGATTTGCATCAGGATGTAATCTAATCGAGCTTCATTTTCTTCACATCCAGTTGGATTGTTATTATACCAATCTTGTGCTGCTAAATTAGAAATACACAAAATAATCAGAAAAGTTGTATATATCAATTGTTTAGTTTTCATCAGTATAAAGAGTATGAACCGTCTCAAAAGGGGTCGTTTATGGAACGGTTAATTATTTTACTCCAATCATCTGATTCCAATTATCCTCGACATTGGCGAGAACTTCACAATCACAAAATCCGCCATTCTCATTAAGCCAAGCAATCATCTCTTTTTCTGGTAAGTTTCTTTCTTTGATAAATTTAGTTGTTTGCCGAAGAGTATCATCA
This sequence comes from Pyrinomonadaceae bacterium, assembly GCA_036388635.1. GTDB lineage: Bacteria > Acidobacteriota > Blastocatellia > Pyrinomonadales > Pyrinomonadaceae > JALZHR01. The sequence goes on along the minus strand of DASVRL010000024.1, from coordinate 19,471 downwards.
CAGTCATCCGGATTCTCATTCAGATAATCAAATAGTGCTTTTATTTCAGATTCAGAATCTGGCAAAGAAGATAGATACTGAGTTCGTTCATTATCTTTGAAGTTCTGCAATATCGCTCTGCGATGATTCTTTTCATCTTCTCTCATTGTTTTCTAGAAACGTCTCAAAAAGGGTCGTTTATGGCACGGTTTGTAATCTAATTTGATTGTCACATAAACGGGCGTTTTTGAGACGTTTTTAATTTTGCTTCAATACTTTTTGTTTTTTACCGCCATATCTCTGCCACTGTTTACGTCCGTCATAACAACCCAGCCGAAAAGTGTGAACCAAGTCACCGGCAGTTACTTGCCTTTCAACGGAAAGGCTTCCCCATCGCTTGCCATAAGTTGTTGCGCTGGTAATGCCTTCAGAAAATCTTAGAGCATATAGTTCTTTGTCTGAAACGGAAATTGAAAGGTATATGTCAGTCGGTTTGCCTTTCTCAGCCGCTTGAAAACCACCATATTCGAACGTTTGGGGACGTTAGAAAGAGTCGCTGCCTGAGACGTCCGCCTCCATTGATTTGTAGATGCCGTCTTTTACTGAAGACGCTTTTCCATTTTTATACAGACGATTTTTTCACCTTCACCTATATCAATGTCGACACGCTCATCGACTTGATAACCGCGAACCTCGTATAATTTAACGCCCGGCAGCGTCGCCATCATTTCGGCGTTTTGAAATCCGAAAGACCTTGCTTCCTGCTCGCACGCTTCGAGAATTGCCGTTCCGACTCCTTTTCTTGCCCAATGCGGAGCGATAAAAAAGGCGCGAATTTTTGCCGCGTCCTTTTTCGGGTCAAGTTCGCTCGTGTCTCGGCTGCTCGTATAAACGCTTGCTCCATACAGCGTTTTTCTTTTGCTCCAGCCGCCGCAACCGACAATTTCATCCCCGGCGACGGCGACAAAATAAGTGTCGTCAAGAATGAGGTCGGTATCAACGCCGAAAACCGAATTTATTGACAACTCAATTTGTCGTTCCGTGTAATCATCGCGGCTCAATCCTCTCACAGATTGAGCAATCAATTGCTCAATCTCGGATTGGTCGCCAATAGTCGCTTTTCTGATTATGAAATTCATATCGGTTCTCACGAAGCATCTAACTATTTATTAACCCAACGGCATTGATAATACTTAGATTTTAGGGTGTTTTCAATGGATTCAAAAGCGTCTCGAAAAGGATCGTTTTTGAGACATTAGTGATGCATCTTGCTTGATTCCAATAAATTCTATAAAAAGGCAAATCGCCGGTGGCGACGATGTAAAAATGAACAAGATAGTTACTAACCCGAATTTTTTACAACGTGCGACCTAAATACCAATAATAAGATGATAAATAAGGTAACTAAAATAGACAGCAGCGCCGAAACGCAAAAAAACAAAATGTTCGCAAATTTGTTGATGATTAAACCGACTTTTACGCCCGTATGTTTCACCTTTCAATTGTGCTAATTTATTGCCGTTATGACAGCAGAAAGACGCGAGAGATTTGAGATTTCTTCGGACATCGAGCTGCCCAACGATTTTAATCCGGCGAACGCGGAACGATGAATGATGAATTGCACTTTCTAAGTATCGAATTCATCGTTCCGCGTTCCGCGTTCATCGTTTTCTTATGCTGGCGGCTGCGGTTCGTCTTCCTTTTTCTCCGGCGCGCGTTGGAGATGGCTGGCGGTCGTCCACGCCGAGAGTTTAGAGGCGCTGTTTTCATATTTAATGCGGACAATCGAATCCAGACGCCGCGAGATGCTCATTCCCCTGCGGATAGCGTCAATCAGCCCGCCGGTCGCGCCCGAACGCTGCTCGCCCGCGCTGTCGGCTGCCGCGCCTCGTTCGTCCACCGCCTCGATCAACGCCTGTAATTTATCGAGAAAATCGGCTGCCAGACCGTATTCGATAAACTTTGCTTTCAGCGGTTCGGCATCTGCCAGAAACGCCCGCGCCGTCGCCAGAATATTCTGCTCCGAACGATTGCGCGGCAGGCGAAATTTCAAATCGCTGCCCGGTATTTCGTCCTGAAAAGCATTAGCGGCGCGATTAATATTGCGAATCAACTGCATCAAAACATCGACTTCTTCATCCTTGACGCCGACGTGCTGCCGCGCGCTGCTCATGCCGGAAACCTGCTGCGCGTCAAGCGTCCTTATCTCTGAAATAACGGCTGATAACTCCGCTAAAGCCTTCCCGCCGGGCGATGTCGGCGAAAAATCGGCAATATTATCCTTCAAAAACACTTCTTCGCGCTCAAATTTATCAAATTTGCGCTTCTGGGCTGCGTCCATATGGGCATTTCTCCTTATAATTTTAAGATTTTGGATGTGAATTATCGCTCAACGCGTGTGAATCTTTAATCAACGCTTGTGAATGTTCAGTCAACGCCTGTGAATCCGCGGTCAACGATTGTGAATGTCCGGTCAAAAGCTATGAATATCCAATCAACAGTTGTGAATGTTCGGTCAACGCTTGTGAATCTTGAGTCAACGGCTGTGAATGTTCAGTCAACAGTTGTGAATGTTGATTTATCACCCGTGAATGCGCGATTTTCACGAAAAATTTACAACAAACCGCCGCTTTTGGCAAGTAAAAAATGATTTTCAATCATAACTCGGTTTTATTTATGCTGTTTGATTCCCTTACCCTTTTTCTCGCTCGGTAAAGATTCCGGCAAATCCGCACGGGGCAGTTTTTTAGATAAATCTAAATCAATATTATCCCGCACAATAGCGTCAACCGTAATCTTTGCTAAATCCGCATAAGCAATCAAAGTTATTAAGCTCGGTTCTTTCGTTCCTAGCTCGAAACCGCTAATCAAACTACGGTTTGATGTTTCTGCAAGACCTAAAGCGCGCAACATTTCATTTTGCGAAAAACCTAAATATTCCCTTATTTCCTTTAATTTCCTTGTGAAGTTTAAAGGTTTTGGACGCGCGGCTTTAGCCATTCGGATTTCTCCTTATGACAAAGCAATCTAAACTTTTTACTTGATTTCTTGACCTGTATAGGTCTAAGCTGTGTTTGTAATCAGAATTCGCCGTGAGTCTTAATTTTGGCTCGACGGTTCTCATCTTTTGCCTTAGTTTTTAGTTTCTCTGGGCATCGATGAATTACAGATAACTTAAACTGTCGCCGACAAAAAGACAAGAAGCAATTAAATGAATTAAAAGCCCATGCAGAAAATAAAAGCTAAATATCTAGCCACCGGCGACCGTGTTAGATTTTCGCGCGACGGCTGGCAAACTGTTGGTAGGATTACAAACTGCAACTCAATCAGCGTCAGTTTTATGTTCGGCGACGGAATCATTAGAAAACTTGAAGCTCATCAGGAATATGATGTGGAGACAGCAGAGAAACCACCCGAACCACAGCCGGGACAGATAATGCGTTTGCAAAAAGAATCAAATCGGCTTTCCGTCTGTGCATCTCATTCGCTTTTCGATTTGAGCGACATCAGCGAATCTTTCCGCGCATTAAAACAAAAAGACGGATATTCAAACAGTGCGGCGGCTTTTCACGAACTGGAAAGAGGCGCGACTTTATATACCAGAGACGCAATTTACTGGATGCTGCTGAAATGGTCAGGAGAAGCAACGAGCGGAATTTAGGATTTTAACTTAGGGTTCTCCATAGGAACTTTTTCAGCCATTTCAGTAAGTGTTAAATAGAGCGTATCTGTAATTCCGATGAAATCTTTAAATAAGGTCTCTTCATTATCAGCGTAAGATTCAAATTGATAAACAACTTGATAACCAAATTTTTTAGCGTATTCAAACGGAACTTCAGAATAAAACGATGGTAAATAAAAAATATTAATCAAGCTACGCCGAAAATTTGGATTCGCTTTTCTAATTAATTGTTCACTGTTACTACCGAGCCATTCAATACATTTGTTGGTCGGATAAAGTTTTGTTGGTATAGAGTTCTGTTTAAGAAAAACCCAATTTGATACATTGTCAGTAATATTCAGTTTCAGGTCTCGAAATAAAACCATAACCCGACCTCGTAGCATTAGTGAGAAATCTACTTTTTCATTGCTATTTGCTTGAAGAGGTTCCAAGCGACAATCACTTGTTTCAAATGGTGATTCCGGGCTATTAATCCATTCAATTAAATCATAAAAATATTCGACACTTTTGTAATGGTCATAAGGTTTAAAATCTTCCAGAACTTGACGAATTAACTCAGGGTGTTTTTTAAAATCATAATATTTTACCCTTGGGTCATAGGCAGAGCCACCATAGGGGTGTTCTCGGACTTCTACCTGTTCAATGCCGAAAAGTTTTGTTTGCATTTACTTATTATTTTCTCGCTCTGCTTTTCTTAGTTCTTGCCTAAGCTCATTCGCCGTACTCATAGCCTCATCATATGTCAGATTATTGCTCCTTACATGGATGTCGTTAGCGGGAGCGCCCATATCATCACGCTCAATAAAAACTACTTGCCAGATTCTCTTATGTTTTTCGTCTTTGTCATAGGGTGCTGGATACCCGTAACCTGGCATTTTCTCAATCTTATAGTCGTATTTCATAGTTCACTTTTGGATTTCCCGTAGTTTTCAAATAGGTGTTCTTCAATCATTTTGTAAATACCATTTACTTCACTTAAAGACTTTTGGATTTGCCTTAATTCCATTTCTGCTGCGGAGGCTCTTGAAGGAGCATTTTCATGAGGCTTATCTAAGGCTTGTTTAACATATTCCGGTACTTCTTCTGTCTTTCTGACTAACGATTTTGCCCAACCGTTTAATTCTTTAAATAGTGTTTCTAATTTTTCGTCCATAATTTTCTCCTGTGGATAAGTAATCTTAACGGATTATACGAACGGATTATAATTAAGTAAAGATAATTAAATCCTATTAGAAGCCACAAAATTAAATTTATATATCCCGTTTAGCTAGTTAAAAAAATTAATAGTAAACCTATTTTCTACCTGAATGTTTTCGCCGTTCGATTATGCTAATCTATTGACGTTATGACAGCAGAAAGACGCGACAGATTTGAGACTTTTTGGGTATCGAATTAGCTCAAAATGTGAGATTTAATTAGAGACGGATTTTCATTCAGATAAAATAGAGACAAGATTTAAAAAAGCGGGAGAAATCAAAATTCTCCCGCTTTTTTAATTAAATCAAGAAGTGCCGCGCATTAGCGCAAACGATTTTGACTTTTTCCGGTATTAGTTTGTTTGGCGGTCTTGGCGCGCGAAGAAGTCTTTTTGCGCTTGTTTTTGGTTTTTATTTCCTGAATCAGCAATCTGAAATCAGCCGTGTCTTTTTCCGACCACGGTTCGGATTTGATTAAAAAATCTACTTCTTTCGGTTCTTTGGCAAGTTTCATAGCTTTTATGATGCAAAGTATTTTGCGACAAGTTGCGCGGCGGCGCGGGTTTCGATAAACATTCTTTGCCCGCGAAAATGCGTTGCGCCTAAGGATTTTTCGTAATGTTTTATCAACGCCGTTTTAGAATCAAAGGCGACAAAGCCTTCATAGCCTCTGGTAAATGAAGTTTTGCAGGCAAACGCAACTAAATTTCCCGCCACGCCCGTGTATAATTTCTGCTTACCTTTATTAAACTTCGCGCTTTCCAAAAGATGCAAAAAGATATGGTCTTTTTTATCTTCAAAGCAAATTAACCCTTGTATTATACCAGAATTATTAACGGTCGTGAGCTTGAAAACTTCCCTTTGCCGAGCTTTTAATTCTAAATGCCAATCAAAGAGCCAATTGGGTTTCTTTATTAAACGCTTTTCCGGCAAGGTGATTTTAGAAACTTCCGTATCGAATATTTCACCTGTCAACGTATTTTCAATTGAGTTAGTAAGTTTATCAATCTCGAAATCAAGCAGTTTAATTTTACTTTTCATAGCGTTCGTGAATCAATCCGTTTTAGCGGAAGTTTTGTCAGATTATGAAATTAATTGAAAACCTACCGAAATCAAAATACGATACTATCAATTACCGCTTACATCAACGTTTCCGCCCGTATGTTTTCGCCGTTCGATTATGCTAATCTATTGCCGTTATGACAGCAGAAAGACGCGACAGATTTGAGACTTCTTCGGGCATTGAGCTGCCCAATGATTTTAACCCGGCGAATTCGGATTTCGATTACGAAACGGATTTGGGCGAGCCGGGGCGATTTCCGTACACGCGCGGCGTGCGGCGGAATATGTATCGCGGAAAATTCTGGACGATGCGGCAATACGCGGGTTTTGCGACCGCCGAGGAATCGAACGCGCGTTATAAATATCTTTTGTCGCAGGGGACGACCGGCTTGAGCGTGGCGTTTGATTTGCCGACGCAAATCGGGCTGGATTCCGATGATGAGCTGGCGGCGGGCGAGGTCGGCAAAGTCGGCGTGGCGATTGATTCCATCGAAGATATGCTGACGCTTTTCGGCGGCATTCCGCTCGACCGGGTTTCGACTTCGATGACGATAAACGCGACGGCTTCGACGCTTTTGTGTCTTTACCTGGCGGTGGCGCGCAAACAAAACGTCGCGTTCGACCAGGTTAACGGCACGATTCAAAACGATATTTTGAAGGAATACATCGCGCGCGGAACTTATATCTACCCGCCGAAACCCAGTCTGAGATTAATCACCGACACTTTCGCTTTCTGCGCCGCCGAAGTGCCGAACTGGAACACGATTTCCATCAGCGGTTATCACATTCGCGAAGCCGGTTCGACCGCCGCACAGGAAGTCGCTTTCACGCTGGCTGACGGCATCGCTTATGTCGATGCGGCGATTTCCGTCGGGCTGGAAGTCGATAATTTCGCGCCGCGCCTGTCGTTCTTTTTCAACTCGCACAATAATCTGCTGGAAGAAGTCGCCAAATTTCGCGCCGCGCGCCGTTTGTGGGCGAAAATAATGCGCGACCGTTTTAAAGCGCAGAATCCGAAATCCTTGATGCTCCGCTTTCACACGCAGACGGCTGGCTCGACGCTGACCGCGCAGCAGCCGGAAGTCAACGTCGTGCGGACGACGATTCAGGCGCTCGCCGCCGTCCTGGGCGGAACGCAAAGCCTGCACACCAATTCGATGGACGAAGCCTTGTCGCTGCCGACCGAAAATGCCGCGCGCATCGCTCTCCGGACGCAGCAGGTCATCGCCCACGAATCGGGCGTCGCCGACCTGGTCGACGCTCTGGCAGGCTCTTACGCGATTGAAGAACTGACCAATCAACTGGAGCAAAAGGCGGTCGAATACATCGAAAAAATCGACGCGATGGGCGGCATGCTAAGGGCAATCGAGCAGGGCTACGTCCAGCGCGAGATTCAGGAAGCCGCTTACGAATATCAACGCGCCGTCGAAAAACAAACGGCAATCGTCGTCGGCGTCAACAAGTTTCAGATGGAAGAAACCGAAACGATTCCCATCCAGCGCGTCGATCCGAAAATCGAACGCGAACAAGTCGAGAGACTTCAGGCGGTTCGCGCCCGCCGCGATGCCGAAAAAGCCGCCGCCGCGCTGGCGAAACTCGAAGAATCAGCCAACGGAACGGAAAATCTTTTGCCGCGCATTCTGGACTGCGTGGAAAGCTGCGTCACGGTCGGCGAGATTTCTCACCGTTTGAGAAAAGTCTGGGGCGAATACCGGGAAGCCGTCACGGTCTGAACGATGAACGAAATCGAACGGGAAATCCGAAGACTCGAGCGCGAGCTGATTGAAGCCGTGCTGCGCCGCGATTCGGCTTTTTTGAACCGGCTCTTGGCGGACGAAGCTTCTATCATCACGCCGTTCGGCGATTTGCTCGGCAAAGATATGATGATAAATTTTGACGAGAAACTCGTTAATGAATCAATCGTCACCGACGAAATCGCGGTCAGAATTTACGACCGGACGGCTGTCGTCACCGGACGCGCGACGATTAAAAGTCGTTACGAAGATTTGGATTTGAGCGGACGATACCGTTTTACAAGGGTTTATTTAAAACAGGAAGAAGATTGGCGCATTGTGGCATATCAAGCCACGCGCATCGAACAATAAATTTATGGCTGAAGAAAGAAACGTCGAAGAATTGGATTCGAAAAACGAATCGACCGAGCTGCGCTCAATCCGCGATATCGTCAAGGACTTATCGAAACCCGTCGCCAAGCGGCATCTGCGGACGCGCAAACAGGGCGGCAAGGAGCTGACTTATATTTCCTGGTACGACGCGGTGAAATATCTCGACCATTACGCGCCGGGCTGGTGTTATGAGGTGCGCTCGCTAAACTCGATCAGCGGGAAGCTGATTTTAACGATTCGTCTTTCGATTCCCTGTCAGGAAGGCGTTATTTACCGCGAGGCGACCGGGCAGGAGGAAGAGGAAACAACTTCCTACGGCGATTCCAGCTCTAATGCGGAATCGATGGCTCTGCGGCGTGCGGCGGCGAAATTCGGTCTGGGATTATATCTCTACGACCAGTAATTGCAGAAATCCGGGGCGGGCAACACGGCGCGCCCCGGATTTTTCCTAAAGACTCGAAAACTGCTCCGAATTATTTCCCTTCCGCGCGCGCCAGTTGCGGAAACGCCTCAACGCCAGCGAAAGTCCCGTCCAGACGAGAAACGCGCCGCCCAGCGATGCCAGCCCGGCGATGATTTGCCCGACGATGCCGAACGATTCGCCCGTATGCGCAAAACGCATCCAGGAGCGCACGCGGCGTCCCGTGCTGTAGCCCGAATACGGCTCCCATTTGGTGATTTCACCGTTTTGAGCGCTGAAAGTCGCCGTCGAACTGGCAAAAGGATTCAATTCTTTGCCTTCGCGAATCGTAAAAACGACGGGCGCTTCGGCGGAAGTCGGCACGCGCAGAGTGATAAATTCCCAGCCTTCGGTTTGCTGCGCGGCGCGCGTCCAAAGCTCGTCGAGATTGGCAGGAACGACGGGATTCGTTTCCCTGTTCGGTTGATTTTGCGGCGGCGGCGGTGCCGGCTGCTGTTGCGGGACTTCGCTGCCCGTCAGCGTGTAAACCAGATTGCCCGCCCATTGATAGGAAATGACCATTCCGGTCACTGTCAGAATTATCAGAACCAGCGACGACCAGAAACCGATGGTGTTGTGCCAGTTAAAATTGCGCGCTTTTCCGCGAAGCCCGCGCCGGAAAAATATCACGGCGCGAAAATTCTGCCACCCGAGACGACGCGGAAACCAGATGTAAATCCCGGTTATCGCCAGAACGAGAAAAGCCGCGTTGGAAAAACCGGTGACCGCTCTGCCGGCGGCGCGATTTTCGCCGCTCGCGCCGAGCCATCGATGCCAGTCGGTGACGAAACGGAAAAAATTGCTGACGCCTTTCGCATCGCCGCCCAGGATTTCGCCCGAATACGGGTTCATATAAAGCGTGCCTTCGCGTCCGAGAGCGAAAGCGGCGGAAGCGCTCGGGTCGGCTTTGAGCGTCAGCCCGCTCGGTTTCGCGTCGGGCTTGGCTTCGCGCAATTTTGTAAACAATTCGGTCGGCGTCAGTTTTTGCGCGCCCGTTTCCGGCGCGGCGACATAACGCACATTGCTTTCGGCGTAATCCTTGATTTGCGCTTCAAAGGTCAGAATCACGCCCGTCACGCACATTATAAAAATAATTATTCCCGTCGTGACGCCCGCCGTTAAATGAAGCCAGAATAAAACTTTGCGAAAAGATTTCATATATAAATGAGAACAAATAAAAGCGACCGAATGCAAATCGAATTTCCGACATTCAGCCGCCCGCCGCTTTCCCTCTAAAAATTAAAAGTCGTGCGAAAAGTCATCGTGCGCGGCGCGGCGATTTCGATGCTCGAACCGACCGAAGCGTTGACGTAAATCAGCTCGTCAAACATATTTTCGACATTAAAGGCGAAATTGACGTGTTTGTTCAGGCGGTAAAAAAGCGCGGAATCGACGCGCGTGTAAGACGGCAAAACGAGCGGGTCGGGCGCGGCGAAAGTCTGCGCGCCGTTGCTTCCCAAACGTTTCCCCTGCCAGAACAAGCCGAGTCCCGCGCCGAAGCCTTTCAAAAAGCCTTCCGAGCGGTCGTAACGCGAATAAATGTTGTAAGCCCAGCGCGGCGATTTTTCGGCGCGCGAATTCGGAATCGGCGACGACGAAACGGCGGCGCTCGCCGGAAATCCCTTGTAAATCGCGTCCAGGTAGCTGACGCCGCCCGAAATTCGCAAATCCTGCCGAACCTGAAATTCGCCCGTCATTTCGGCTCCGCGCGCGCGTCTGGTTCCCGCCGGCGTGTAATAACGATTGCCGCGCGGATTCAAAATATTGACGTCCGACTGCACCAGCGCATTGTCAATCTGATTTTGAAATAAGGCGAGCGTCATCGAAACGCGGCGATTGAATAAATCGTATTTCGCGCCGATTTCGTAGTTTGAGCCGAGCGTCGGCGCAAAAGTCCCGCGATTTCCCTGCGCGTCTTCCAAATCCGGGTCAACCGGATTAAAGCTGGTCGAATAACTGGCGTAAAAGGTAAATTCCGGCGTCGCGTTGAAAACGACCGAAGCGTTCGGCATCAAATCGCTTTTGCGCACAGCGCCCGTCGCCGGATTGTTCTGCCCGTAATTCAAGCCGAGCGTGAAATTCCAGCGCCCGTTATCCAGCGACGTTCGATTCTGCACAAAACCGTTCCAGACGATATCTCTGCCCCACGCGCCGAAAGCGATTGGCGGGAAATTATCGACGAGCGGCGACAAAGCTTGTCCGGTGTAGATGTTTATCGGCGATTGCGCGGCTGGAATCGCGCCCTGCGCCGCCGTCGCGCGCGAATTCAGAACTCTTTCATAAAAGCCGATTTGCGTCGTATTTTTCCACCAGCCCGTGTTCAGCCATTCGTAACTGGCGTCGGCGTTAAAATTGTTGTACCGGCGCTCGGTCAGGCTTTTCGCCTGAATCCGCGAAACGGTGTTTTGATTGATAAGCTGATTGATTTGCGCCGTCGTCGTAACCTGCGGCGTAAAGGAATTAATGTCCGTGTTGAAGGAAACGAAGCGGTAAGCCGCATTGACGCGAATTTTTTCGCTCACGACGCCGCGAAAGTCGATTCCCGCCCAACCCGTTTTTTCGATGCGCCTGCCGCCGAATAAATTGACGTCGAGCGGCGATAAATCGTTTTCCCTAATCGGCGAATTGATGCCGTCGTTGGTTCGCAGCGAAGTCGTCGGCGAAATGACAACGCCGCCGCCGTAAGGGCGATTGTAACGCGTGTATTGCACGCTCGGCGTCAAAATGTAGCGTCCTTCCTCGTCCAATTTGAAGGCGACCGAAGCGTTTGCGTAACGGTTGCGGTCGAGCGTGTTCGCCGTAAAATAATTCGTATTTTCCAGCGTGAATAAAGCGCGATACAAAACGCGCTCGCTTTTGGTAAACGCTCCGGTCGTATCAAAGTCGATGCCGAAAGACGGGCGCTCGCCGAGCGAAACGCCGTTGCCGGCGTAACCGCCGCCGCGCAGATCGACGCGCGTAAAACGCTGCGCCTGCGGCTTTTTGGAAATCAAATTGATAAATCCGCCGGGCGCGCTCGTCTGACCGTAAACGAGGCTTGCCGGACCGCGCAGGATGACGGCTTCCTCGATGCCGAACATACTCGCCCCGAAACCGCCGCTGCCGACGTTGACGCCCGAAAAACCGTCGAGCCGCGTGTCGTCCGGCGCCATTCGATAACCGCGCGAATAAAAATGATAACTGCCGTTGCGATAACTGTTCGGCGTCGTCCCCGGAACGTATGTGACAAGGTCGGAAACCTGTCGAAAATTTTGCTCGCGGATGCGCTCCGAGCCGATAACGCTGATGCTGCGCGGCGTTTCGCGAATGGAAACCGGCAATTTCAGAGTCGATTCGACCGCCATTTCCGCGCTGTCCAACACGATTGTCACCGACTCGCTGACCGCCGACGGCGCCAGCGTCAAATCCGAATTCTGCTCCGGCGCTGACAAGACGATTTCCCGTTTGACGGCGGTGAAACCGTCTTTCTCGACCATCAAAACATATTTTCCGAACGCTAAATCCTTAAACGAGAAACTACCGTCGATGCCGGAAACGATTTCACGCCTGCCGCCCTTCTCGTCGCGCAAAACGATTTTCGCTTCGGGAATAATCGCCTGATTTTCGTCGGTGACAACGCCCTGCAAAACGCTGGTCGAATTCTGCGCCGAAACTGCCGGAGCGAGCAGCATCGCCGCAAAAAGAAAAAATAATCCAAAGTTAAATAAATGCCGCTGTCTTTTTGATACGGTCATATCAATCGGAACTCCTTACAGTATAAAATCGGAAATCATCGAACATCGCTTTCCGGCACAACTCACATCCGGCTCTCGCTTTTTGAAAAACAATTAAAATCTTCGACGCCGCAAAATCATTTGCTGCCTTCATTCAGAAACAAAATAAACGTTATGAAGGTGAAATTGAAAATCGTTTTCAATAAGAATCGAATATAAAATACTCGGATAAGACTGTCAACCGCAAAAGTCATTTCGTATAATCATAAAACTAGTGACAAACATTGTTTTAATGTGTTAGTCTAAATTTTGAGTCTTGTCTGACTCGTCTCTCAGCACGCCTGATTTCCCAAACCGGACAAACCGAAATTTCAAAATGGAAAAATTGAACGAATATCTGCAAACGCTTCTTTCTACGTGTAGTTACGAATTGCATCTCGAACCGAATAAGCAACCTTTTGTAGTCGCGGCAAACGGCGCCACCGATATCGCCAATACGCCGCTTTTAGGCACTCAAATCAGCACCATGATTTTTCCGCTGATTCCGGTCAACGTGCGACAGGAGCTGCCCAGCCGACCCGAAGTCGAATTTACGCACACGCACAATCTCGGCAATTTCAGTTTTCTGGTCAGAAAATCGCCGTCCGGCTTTAACGTCACGATTCGTCCGGTTCTTTCTTCGACCGCCGCTTCACCGTCAGCGCCGCCGCCCGAACTCGAAGCTAAAGCGTCTTCGCCGATATTTAATCAAACGGTAAAGGAAACGATTTCTTACCCGACCGAATCGAATTTTTCCGCTTTTAATCAGGAAGCGATTTTGCCCGCGCCGGAAGCCGATCTTTTTTCATTTGAAAGCTCTTTGGCAGAACGCGAGCAAATTTCCGCTTTTGTGCCCGACGCGGCTTTCGCGCCGGAGTTTGTCGTCGAGGAATCTCCAGCGTCATTTTCAAACGACGCCGCGCCGCCACAGATAGAAATCGTTTCGGTGAACGACCCGGAATTTATCACGACTTTTTCCGACACTTCAGATTACGAGCCGCCGGGACGCCGCGACGATTTTTACCCGCAAACCGAATCTTACGAGCCGCCGCAAAATAATTTCACCCAGCAGCAGACGTCGTTTTCACAGCCGACTTTTCAAGCCGAACAAGCGTTCGAAGAATCTCAATTGGTCCAGCCCGGGCAGGCGGAGCAATTTGTCGCATCGCCGGTTCAGCAATTTTACGCGCAGCAGCAGCAGCAACAGCAGGAATCGCCGTCCGTCAATTTTGTCGCCGCTTCTGCCAATCCGCAGGCAAAAGCGCGGATGGATATGATGTTCCAGAAAATGGCGGAACTCGGCGCGTCGGACTTGCATCTGTCGGTCAGCGTAGCGCCGATGGTTCGCAAAGACGGCAGGATGCAGTTGCTGCAACCCGGCGAAGCCGCCATCACGCCCGCAATGATGCGCGAGCTTTTGAACTCGATTATGCCGGCGAAAAATCAGGAGGAATTTGCGCGCCGCAACGACACCGACTTTGCCTACGAGGTTCCGGGCTTGGCACGTTTTCGCGCCAATATTTTTATGGACAGGAAAGGAATGGGCGGCGTTTTCCGCATCATCCCGACGAAGATTCTGACTGCCGAGCAGTTGGGACTCTCGCCCGCCATTATGCATCTGTGCGAATTGTCGAAAGGCTTGGTGGTCGTCACCGGTCCGACCGGAAGCGGAAAATCGACGACTCTCTGCGCGATGATCGACAGCATCAACAAACGGCGCGAAGACCACATTATCACCATCGAAGACCCGATTGAATTCACGCACGAAAATCAGAAATGTCTGGTCAACCAGCGCGAAGTTCACAATCACACCGACAGCTTTAAAGACGCCTTGCGCGCCGCGCTGCGCGAAGACCCGGACATTCTGCTCGTCGGCGAGATGCGCGATTTGGAAACAATCGGGATTGCGATTGAAACGGCGGAAACCGGGCACCTCGTTTTCGGAACGCTGCATACCACGACCGCCGCTTCGACGATTGACCGCATCATCGACCAGTTTCCCGCTGACCGGCAGGAGCAGATTCGCGTGATGCTTTCGGAATCGCTCAAAGGCGTTATCGCGCAGACTCTTTTGCCGAAAAAAGGCGGCGGACGCGTCGCGGCGCTGGAAGTTTTGATTGTCACTCCGGCGATTTCAAATCTAATTCGCGAAGGCAAAACCTTCCAGATTCCCTCGGCGATGCAGACCGGCAAACAGCACGGAATGGTGATGCTCAATGACGCTTTGTTCGGATTGGTGCAGAAAGGCTTGGTCGAGCCGGTTGACGCTTTTGTCAAAGCGGTTGACAAGGCGAATTTTGAAGCGCTTTTACAGCGAAACGGTTTCAGGCTTTAGGCGAATGACGAGCGGCAGGCGATAGAGAATAAGAATTTTTCTGCCTTCGGGAAGGTTTCGGAATTCTGATGGACAAGATTCACGTTACTATTGACTTATTATTGAGTTTCATCGGATTCGGGACGATTTCCGGCAGGATCGATTTCATCCATCCGGTAAGCCATCGTCGGCGCCAGCTCGGTGATGTAACGATCCCATTCGCGGCGCAGCGAGATGTAGGTTTCCGCGCCGGCTTCTTCGTCGGCGATTGTTTTTATGTTTGCCTCTCGAAGTTTCCGTAAAGCGGCAAAGTAGCGTTCGCGCCAGCGTTCGAGTGTCTCTTCGTCGGTCGGGTTTTGGTCGTCCGGCTTTCCGCTCGGAAGAAAAGCGCCGGTCAGCGTCGTGACCAGCAGCATCGCGCCGCGCCGGAGTTGCGCTACCGCCGTCGAATTCTTCAGCCACGAATATTCATCGTCGTCCAGAGCGCTTTTGATAATCGACACGGTATCAAACGCAACGAGCGTCATCTGCGACGTCGAGTAGTAAGATTCTTTGAAGCGGAAATAAAACAAAACCGGATAGAAATGGTGCGACTCTTTGACTCTGGACATTTCACCAGCCCAGTTTGCCAAATCCGAATAGCCGTTGCCGAATTTTCCGTCGCGCCCGAGTCCGGCAACCAGTTCGGCGGCGTCGCCCGTTTCGGCGGTCAGCAGATAAGTCCTCAGTCCGAGCGCGTTTCGCCTTTGCAGCGCATTGTAAACCTGCATCAGATACGTCAAGGTCAGCGAGACGACCGACATTCCGATTAGCGAGTTAAACAGGTAGAGCAAGCGAAATCCGCCGGTCTGCGGCGTAAAATCACTCGCCCCGACTATCGCCATACTGCCGCCGCCGGCTTCCAGCGCCGTGATAAAATCGGTCGGCGTTTCGCCGCCGCTCGATTTCACCGACGAGCCGAGATTCGGGTGAATAATCAGCGCCGCGCCGCACGTCAGCGTCAATGCCCAGAAAATGACGAGAAAGATGAGAATAATCGGACCGCAGAAGGATAAGACGATGCCGCGCAGGCGACCGAAGGGCTTTGAAGCTAATCGGAAAAACCGCCACAGCAGATGCGCCAGCCGGTTGCTGACGATGCCGCTACCGATGCGCGCGTAAAGCACAATCAGAAATATATCTACCAGAATAAGCAGAAACAAAAGCGCGCCGAGCGCCTGCTCTAACCATTGAAGCGCGCTGTGTTCTCCCATAACATCTTTCCAAACCTCGCTGACATTATTATTATTCGTGAAGTTAGTGTAACGGCGGAAACAAAAGCGAAAACGACTCCTATTTAGCCGTTCCGGCGTTCATCTGACCGGTTATTGATAAACTCTGCGGGGTTTATCTATTGCGCGCTGCCGCTGCTGTTCGATTATCAGCGCGGTTTCCGCTTCGCTGTCCCGTTTCGCGACTTTGCTGTTGCGAGCCTAGCCTGCCGCCATTATCCTTTTCTGCCTTTCTCGATTTATTTTTCCGGTTTTCATACTACAAAAGCCGTTATGCCGCATTCTTTACAAATTTTGTAAAGACCTGCGGCATTTCTAACAACTGTAACGCGAATTTTTCAATCGGCGATAATCTTTTGTGAATCTAAAATTATATCGGCTAGCGAACGCTTCGTTTGTCCGATACCGTACCGAAAGTATAGAATTGTAAAAACTTAAAACTACTTTCGAGGAGTAAAAATATGCAGGAAATTACCGCTACCGAATTGAAACGAAGAATGGACGCCGGCGACGACATTCAGCTGATAGACGTGCGCCAGCCGGACGAATACGCCTTTGCCAAAATCGAAGGCGCCAGGCTGATTCCGCTCAGCGAATTGATGAATCGAATCGGCGAGATTGACGAGAGCCGTGAAACCGTCGTGCATTGTCACGCGGGCGGGCGCAGCGCGCGGGCGATTGACGCGATGCAGCGCACCGGCTTTAAAGGCGAGCTGAAAAATCTAAAAGGCGGCATCACCGCCTGGTCGGACGAAGTCGATTCGAGCGTGCCGAAATATTAAGCCCAAAACCGAATTTTGTGTTTAATTTTGTGTTTAATATTGATTGATTTAATTTTGATATTTCTCCAGTCGTCCGGCGACTAAAGGAGGATTTAATGAAGATTATCGGAATTTTTCTGGCTTTGACCGTAATTTACGCGTCGCTCGGTGTTTACGGTTTCGCGCAAGACGGCGGCAGTGACGGCGGTGACATATACCAGCTCGGTAATAAACAAATTGTCATCCCGCCGCCCCAAGGTTTCGTCGAAGCGGCTTCTCAAATTCCGATAATCAGGGAGCGACTTGACGGCGGCGCGGCGGGCGGAAACGACTTTTTAGCGGCGCACGTTCCGGCGGAACATTTTCAGCGTTTAAAAAAGGGAGAGCTTTTTGATTTGACCTTTTATACAAAAGTCACCGTTTCAAAAAAGCTAAAAACTTTTAACGCCGCCGAAGCCGATTTTGCCCTTTTCGTCGATACTTTTAAAAAAAGCTTTCCGGCGCTGTCCGACCCGAACTCCAAGGAAATGAAAGCCGTCTTAAAGTCCGTCTCGGAAAACCTTTCGAATCTTAACAAAACGGAAACCACCCTGACTCTTTCCCAGCCGCTTACCGTCGGTTCCATCGAAGACAGTCGTAATGCGTACGGAATCGTTATACTCTTTCAAGTAAAAGCGATAATCGGCGGCAAAGAAATCGTTCGCACGCTGGTCAACGGCATTTCGGCAGTCCGGGTCAAAGAAAAAATAATATTTATTTACACTTACAAAGCGTATGAAAAAGAGCCGGACATCGCCGCGCTTCAACAATTTTCAAAACAATGGCTAAACCGAATTATCGCCGCCAACAGCAATGCGAAATAATTTTTCGGCTGCCGAATTATCAAAAAAAGGAAAGCTATTTCTCGTCGGCTCCGTCGAGCATTCCGGTTATATTGATTTCTTCGGTCAGCCTGACGATTTTCATTCCTTCCTCGACCTTTGTGCGGCAGGCGAGCGCGGGCTTTTCGCCGTTTGCCGCTGCAATCCAGATTTGGCAATTGGCGCAGTCGCCGTTCCAGCAAAATTCGCCCATCGAAATCGCTTCCAGGGCGAGATATTGAAAACAGCGCAGCAGATTGTTATTTTCGGGGACGCTCGCGGTTTTATCTAAAATTTCGATTTCGACCAGCCGGTCGAAAGGCTCAAAAATGTCCTGATAATCTTCGATATTCATTTTTCGTTATAAATCTCAAAACGGAAAATGCGAAACGGAAAACGTCTGTTTTCGAATTTTCCGTTTTTCACTTTCCGTTTTCCATTTTCCTTTATTTACTACAAATTATTTCCGTCCGTCGCTAGGGTTTGAAGCTTCTCTTTTTGCTCGAGAATATATGCGACGAAGGCGCGAATCGGCGCGGATTTTGCGCCTTTCAGCGAAACCATCGCGACCGAGCGTTTCAGCTCGTGTTTTTTGATTCGAACCAGCGCGAGCTTTTCGTTTTTGATTTCTTCCCGCACCGTCCACGAAGGCATCAGCGACACGCCTAAATCATGTTGAATCATCCATTTAACGAAATAAGTGTCGTTTGATTCCAAAGCCGTTTCCGGCTCGACCCGGACTTTTTTGAAAAAATCGTCGGTCGCGCGCCGGATCGATGCGCCGCGCTCGAACAAAATCCAGCGTTCTTTTTCCAGTTCCTTAATCTGCACTTCGCGCTTTTCCGCGAGACGATGTTTTTTGCCGACGACCAGGACCAGCTCGTCTTCGAATAATTCGACGACGTGCAAAGTCGGCGAATAAACCGCGAGCGAGGCGAAACCGACGTCGGCGACGCCGTTTAAAATATCTTCGACCGTCTGCTCGGTGCTGACGGTGGTGCGGAAAATAAGCTCGACGTTCGGGCTGGCTTCCATAAAATCTTCAAACAGCGGCGCGAAAAGATAGACGAGCGCCTGCGTCGCCGCCGCGACGCGCACTCTGCCGATTAGAGACTGGGCGCGTCCGCCGAATTTTTCGCGCATTTCCTCGGTTTCGTCCAGAATCCGCACGGCGTATTCGAGCGCGACCTTTCCGGCGTCCGTCAAAATCACGCCGCGTTTGGCGCGGATAAAAAGCGGGACGCGCAATTCGGCTTCGAGCGCCTTGATTTGATGACTGATGGCGGACTGCGTCAGATGCAGTTTTTCCGACGCGCGCGTAAAATTCAAAGTTTCCGCCACGACGCGGAAAGTTCTGAGTTGCCAAAGCTCCATTATCCTATAATACCTCGCTCGCTGTAGACATTAATTTGATTCATAGCCTTAATGAAAAATTAGAGTTGGCGTTTATGACTAAAACCCGATTATACTTCTTCCCGGACGCATCAAACTTGTGTCTTGCTTAATAGGCTTTCTAAAAGCCGGTTTGAAATCTTTCTATGCTCTCAGCGAGATTTCGGTCGGCTTTTAGAAAGCATTTTTTCGGAGGCGTTTCATATATGTTTTACGGAGGCTTATTTTATATGATTTTTTACACGCTCGATTACGTTATTGAGAAAACTTTAAAACAGAATTTGACCGCAGAGCAAATGTTTCTGAAGAAATTTACCGGCAGCCCGCTCTCAAACGAAGAAGCGCAGCGCCTGTTTGAAAGAATCGAAGACCACAAATGGTATGTCAGCGAAAGGCTCGGCAGAGACGTCGGCTTAAAGGTCGCAATGGTCGATTTTCTGGAAAATATTTACGAAGGCGGAAACGATTCGACCCGCTCGGGTCGCCGCCGTAACAGCCGCCGTAACAACCGCAATTTCGATTTAAAGGTTTACGATAATTTGTCGCTCTCGGCGTAAAATTCGATTTATTTTTTTGAAAGCCGCCGTTCATTCGAGAATGAACGGCGGCTTTCAGT
>DASVRL010000023.1:0-7195 GCA_036388635.1 Pyrinomonadaceae bacterium | reverse complement strand
TATTTTTGAGCTTGCCGTCGAGCGTCTCGGTCTTAACGCGGGTCTCGACGAGTGCCTGTTTATTACGGAGAACGCCGGGCATACGGACGAAGCTCGTCGGCTGGGGATAAAAACTCTGCTGTTTGGCGAAACGGATGCGGAAGACGGTTTCGACGATTGGTCGGAGGCGCCGCTGCTGATTGCTCAAATGGTCAGTCCCGAAAGCCCGAACAATCTTGAAGGCGCTTTAAGGCTGCGTCTGGCAGTCGAACACGATTTGGAGCTGCTCTTTGTCAGCGAAAAATCCGAGGACGGCATCATTCACGGTCAGGTGAATAAATCGCTTCCTTTGCCGGTCGCCGAGTCTGAAAGCCGGCAGAGTTCCGTCGTGACAATTCCCGTAAACGTGGAGATTGAGATGAATAATCAAGGGCGAATTTTAGCCGTCAACAGCGAAGAACCCGATAAGGAAACTTTGGACGAGGCGGCGCATTACATTAAAACTCTGGACGAAAACAAGCAGATATCGCGCCGTAAAGGACCGCTCGCGCAAGGAGAAACGCACCGGGAAACGGTTAATGAAAAAGGCGAGAAGCGCATCAAGCGCGAGCGCTTCTCAGCCTTTTGATAAAGCCGTCGCTTTTATCCGCAGCAGCAGCAGCGGCAGACGAATCGGACTCGTTCGAGAATTTTCTTACCGCCGCGCGAACGTATTACGTGAGTGGTCGGCGGCGCACTCGGCACACTCGTCGAAGCCAGCGCGGCTGTGCGGCGAGTTTTCGGGCGTTTCTCTTCAAAATCGATTTGACCGTGCTTTAACAGACTTTCGACGAAACTGTGTACCTCGTCGGTCGTCGTGAAAGACTCGGGAAGAGCGCTCATAAGTGCCGCCCTGCCGCCGACGCCGCCGATCAGAACCGGCTCGGCGGCAATAGCCACTACTCCTTTTAATCTTTCGCTCAATCCCGTCAGCGAAACCTCTCTGTGATTGACGGCTTCGGCTACCTGCTCTCCGGCAATTTCCAAAGCGTTAACGGTCAATCTGGATTTAGGGTCGGCTCCGATTCGCTGTCTCAGGTCGCTGCGCGTCGTGGCGGACAGAATTCCACCTTTTTTGGCAGCCGCCATTTTTGGCGCGGAACCGGCTAAAGCGGCTCGCGGCGCCAGCATCGCATTGGTGCCCAGAGTAATATTGTGCCGGGCGAAGGCATCACGGATAGCGTCACGGTTGGCGCCGCTATTGAGAGTCTGGTCAGTCGCCGTCATTGACCGCCCGACCGCCTGGAAGAAGCGCGGAGTTTGCGGCGCGGAGCCGGCGCCTTTAATCAATAACTTTCCCGCCGTCTGGGCTGCCGTCAGCAGCGTCGCTTCATTTTTGACCGGGAATGAATTGAAGATGTTGCGGATTACGTCATAGAAACAGCCGCTGAAGACGCGTCCGAAACTATGAATCTCCGAGATTAATACATCGGGAGGACCGCTGGACGGGAGCGTGGTCGGGAGCTGCCAGCGAAAATTATTCAAGGCGTGGCGCGGAGCCGCCGCCGGATGCTTTTCGCCAATCGCCAGACGCACCGTATCGGATAATTCTTCCGCCGCCGCTTCGACAAAATTGGCGGTACCTAAATCCGGCGATGCCGCCAGCAAGGCGACGCGCGTTTCCTGGTCGAATAAAGCGGTTAAAATTGCCAGACAATCGCCGAAGGCTTCGTGAAAAGCGTTCGGTTCGGTCAGCGTGCTCGACCACAAATCCGGGCGGATTGTGTCCAGCAAAGCGTGACCGGCTTCGTGGGCGACGACGTCCGTGCTCGCCGCTGAAAAAGTGGTTTTCGTGCCGGTCGTGAACTCGAAAAACGACAGGCTGTCGCCGTCATAAAATGCGTTCAGGTCATTGCCGGCGTTTTGATTCAGAACCAGCTTTTTACGGTCAGGGCTGGAACGCGCCCAGGAGGTCAGGTTGCCGTTGAGCGCTTCCCAGGCTTCCAAAGCCGCCAGCGCCGCCTCGCGGCATTGCCAGAAGAGAAATCCCGGCGTGCCGGGGTTGAAAAGCCCCTGACCGACTTGATTTACAAACGTGAATCCGGCGCGTCCAGCCGGACGATTACGACGCGCGTCTTGCTCGCGCATCGGCAGCGACGCCGCCGCCAAAGGGTCATTCGGAATAAAATTTATCGGCATAGTTTCTCCTTTTTTTGTTATAAGTACGGCGAATATCGGACATCTCGCTAATCGGATTTGTCCGGTTGAAAAGGCGGAAGCGTTTTACGTATCCAAACTATATGACTAATCGCCTGAATCCATTACATAGCACGCCCTGAAATTTTACCGGACATTCGATTATCAATAATTGGCGGTATCCGGCGCGAAGAGAAAATCAGGCTGAAAGCCGCTCCGGGAATAACTGGAGACGTTAAAAAGACTTTTGCTGCTATATTTAACTGATACGGCGAACTATCTTACATAGACCGATATTTATAAGTCAAGCAAAATATAAAAGGGGTCGCGGCGTAATTTTGTATTGCCGAATCGAAAGAGCGGAAACGCGAATGTCGATGAGTATCGATTTTTCCGATTTTTTGGGCGGCGAAGACAATTCTTTCGATTGCCGCGACTGAGGTCGATTAATTTATTGTTAACGCCGGCAACCGGACGGCAATAAAAAAGCGCCCGCCAATTAAGGCGGGCGCTTTTTTAGAAGAATCTGTCCGTGAAAAACTTCCGGCGCTAAATCATCCGGTTTAGGCAGCAGATGTTTTTGCGAGCTTTTGGCTGCGCGACCGTTATTTATGCTTTAAAGCCAGTTTCAGAAAATTTTCGAACAAAATGCGACCGTCGCGCGATTCGTTCGGGTGCTGCCAGCGCGTCGGGTTTTTTGACCAGTCTTCGAAGGATTTTTCCAGGTGAAACTGGACGGCGTAAATCAACTGACCTGCGGAGCGCTTGACCATCATCTGATTTTTGCATAGGTAAGCCGTCGCCAGCAGCTCGAAGCCTTCGGGCACGCCTTCGATTTGCAGACCGTGATTTTGCCAGACTCTTAGGATATTGTCCTCGGTCGTGTATTCCTGCCAGACGCCGGAGGTCTGGTCGTCGATGCCTTCAAAAATCGGGTCGGTTTTGTCGATGATTTTGATAAAGCGATATTGATATTCGACCGTGCGACCCGTGCGTTTTTCCGACGGGTCGAGGTTGTCCAGCGTCGTCAATTTACCGCCGAAACAAGTGCCGACCAGTTGATGCGCGCCGCAAATCGCCAACACCGGAATTTTTGTGGTTTTTAGAAACTGACCGGCTTTTTCGATTTGGGCGGGGTTGTAATAATCGAAGTCGGAAAGCGTTCCGCTCATCACAATCGCATCGGGTTTGAAAGCTTTTGCCGCTTCGCCGACTTCCGACAGGTGCACCGTCAGGGTTTTCGGCTGCTGGACCAGGCGCAAAACGTTTTTGGCGATGTTGTCGCAAGCCATTCCCGAAATTTTGCGCTCCCAGCGCAGCTTCGATTCGGTCGTGCCGTTCCATTCCTTTTTCGCCAGCTCGGAAAGGTCGGTTTCGTAGCGCAAAAGGTCGTTGACGATTAATACTTTAGCGTGCTCGATTTTTTTCTCAATCGGCTCGTAGCGGCAGAAATTCTGCCGGTTAAACGGAAAGGGAAGCGATTGGGCTTCGTATTTTGTTTTTCCTGCGTCTAGCATACCTGTTTAATGATATAACAATTTCCTAAAAATTTAACCTTAAGTTAGATAAAAAATCTTTGCCGCGCGATGCCAGAAAAGAAAACGCGGCGCGCTTCGACGCGAAACCCGGAATTTGCAATTCATCATTTCGCGTGCCGCGCGGCGCGTTTTTACTGTCTTTGTTTCGTGCTTTGGCGAAATTCCGGCATCAGCGCGCCCGCGCCGATTTCGTCCAGCTCGCCGCGGATTTCCTTGATGAGAGCGGCGCGCAGTTTTCCTTTTAACTGCGGCGTTTTGGCGCGGGTTTCTTCATCGAACAGCAGGAGCGTTCGCTGCCACGACGATTCGAGTTCGTCCGCCAGATGCGAAATCTTGGTGATGTCGTACGGGACGGCGATTTCCTGACAGCCGAGACGCGCAAAAACCTGCAAATATCTCGCCGTCGATAAATCCGGACACGACAGCCGCTTGTTTCTGACTTTCAGTTCGACGCCGAGCAGGGTGTGTTGAATTTCCGTTTTATTTTCGCGCATTTCGACGTCGAGCCGGTAAGCGCGCGTGCGCAGAGTGCGGATTTTATCGCGATAAATGACCGGCAGCCAGTTATCGTTTAAACTTTCTCTGATGTGCGAAGCGATTTCCATTTAGTGAAAAGCGAAAAGCGAAAAGTGAAAAACGAAAAGCGGAAACGCTCTTCACCATTCACTTTTTACAATTCACTGACGAAGCGTCATCACCGGCGAGTTTTTAAATTTTTCAATCACGCCGTCGCTGAAAATTCCCAGGTAAAGCACGCCGAGAACCGTAATCAAAAGAACCGCCGCCAGGCTGACCGGAATTTTCGGGTCAATCCATTCGGTCGTTCTTTCGCGGAAGAACATAACGACGATTAAACGCAGATAGTAATAAGCCGAAATCGCCGTATTGACGACGGCGACAACCACTAAAATCGTCAGCAAAACGTTTCCGGCTTCGAGCGCCGGACGGAAAACGAGAACTTTGCCCATAAATCCGGCGGTCAGCGGCAAACCGAGCAGGCTCAGCATAAACAGCGAAAGCGTAAACGCCAGAACCGGCGATTTAAAGCCGATGCCGTTGTAATCTTCAAATTCGGTGCGGCGGTCGTTTTTCTGCCCGAGCAGAGTGACAATCGCAAACGCGCCGAGATTCGTCACCGCGTAGGTCAGCATATAAAACGCGACGGCAATAATCGCTTCGTCGCGCTTGTCGATTGTTTTCGCCATTCCCGCGCCGATAAAACCGACCAGCGCGTAACCGGCGTGCGCGATTGACGAATAGGCGAGCATTCTTTTGACGTTGTTCTGCGCGATGGCGGCGATATTGCCGATGGTCATCGTCAGCATCGCCATCACGGTCAAAGACGTGATCCACGATTCGTGCAGAAATTCCGACGCCTGAATGCCGGCGACAAAAGGAAAGCCGAGAACGAAAACGCGCAGAAAAGAAGCCAGCGCCGAGGCTTTCGGTCCCGCCGCCATAAACGCCGTGACGGGCGTCGGCGCGCCTTCGTAAACGTCCGGCGTCCAGATGTGAAACGGAACGACCGCCGCTTTAAAACCGAAGCCGATAACCATCATCGCCGCGCCCGCCAGCAGAAGAGCGGGGAAATTCGGGTTCGAGATTTTCGCGGCGATTTCGGTCAGATTCGTCGTCGCCGTCGCGCCGTAAATCAAAGCCATTCCGTAGAGCAGAAACGCCGAAGCGAACGAGCCGAGAATAAAATATTTCATCGCCGCTTCGTTCGAGCGCAAATCCGTGCGCCTGAGTCCAGCCATCACGTAGGTCGCAATCGAGAGCGTTTCCAGACCGAGAAAGATGATGACCAAGTCGTTGCCCGAAGCCATCAGCATCATCCCGAAGGTGGCAAACATCAGCATCGAGTGATATTCGCCGATGGGCACGTCCTCGCGCTCAACCCAGATGGTCGAAACCAGAATCGTCAGCGCCGAAACCAGCAGAAAGACGACCGAAAAGCTCAACCTCAATCCGTCGAGCGCAATCATTCCGTTCCAGGCGGTTTGCGCCGCGCCGCCGTTTGCCGTCCAGAGCGTAAAAAGCGCGACCGCCGACAAAGCCAGACCGACCAGCGAAATCGCGCCCGTCACTTTGCGCTGTTTCGGCGCGAAACAATCGTAGAGCATCACGATGATGCCGGTGACGGCGACGATCATTTCCGGCAGAACAATCGGCAGATTGACATTCGGATTGACTAAAGTTTGTTGTAATAAAATCGTATTCATTTTAATTTTTCTCGCCGGAATTTTCTTTTTTGACTAAATAATTTTTCTCGCCGGCTTTTATCTTGATTGTTAAAAAATTTTCCTTCGGCGGCAGCGGGCACGAAAAACTCGCGTCTCCGTAAGCGCACGAAGGATTAAACGCCAGATTAAAATCCAGAATCGTTTCTTTGTCTTTCGGCATCGCGATATGAATATATCTGCCGCCGCCGTAACTTTCCCTGCCGCTCGTCAAATCTCTGAAAGGAATAAAAAGCGAGCTTTTATATTCCTGAAATTTCGCGTCGTTCAGAATGCGCTCGCTTTGATAAGCGTTCAAAACGTAATCCTTGCCGCCCAATTTAAAGCTCAGCGCGCCGACTTTTATATATTTGTGCGCCCTGCCGGAAGAGGTCGGCATCATAAAATATTTCTCTTCCGGCGTGCGCGTAAATTCCGCCTTGACGCGAAATTCGGCGTCGATTGGGAAATAATTCAATCCTTGAAATTTGGCGACTTCGGCGGGCGGCAGCGGCGACATTTGCGGGTTGCGAAAATCCTTCTCGCGCCCTTCGCGGAAAATTTTGATGTCGTCCGTGCCGTAATAAGTCTGCGCGCGGGCGCAGCCAGCGGCAAGACAAAGCAAAATCGAAATTGTAAAAATAAAAGATTTCATCCGGTGAATTTCTAAATCCGATTCTTCACGCGCCGAGGGTTAAAGCTTTATTCAACCATTTTAGTTGTAAGTCGCCTGTCTTTCCAGTCCGAAACGCGAATTCTCCTTTTATTTCGGAGAGTTTAGCGTAATTTCGACATATTTCATCCGATGCGCCGCGAGAGTCAGTTCCGTTTGACGCGAATTGTCAGCCAGCCAGCGAGCCGTCTGCGGATTCGCCGCCAGTTTCTCAAACGAAGCCGCGTCGAGCCAGACCGCGCCGCCGCTCGCCGTAATTGCCTGAATCTCGCGCTCGAATTCCTCCAATGTTGTAAAATTAAAAGGTTTCCAGACCACTGCCGGATTAAAGTATCTGACCAGCCGGTTGTTCGTGTCGAGCGAATCGAACGCCGCCGTATTCGCCGCGTGAAAAACGACGGTTTTCTCCGACCAGGCTTGATTTGCCCGCAAAGCCAGCGCCAGCGGCGCGCCGTCGCGGACTCTGGAATTCGGGTAAATATAAAAAAGAAAATTATAAAGACCAAGCGCGCCGACCAGCAAAGCCAGCCGCCAGCGCCGCTTTTGCTTGAAATCTTCAAACGGCGCGAGCATCGTTCCAAGCAAAAGTATCAGCGCCGGAAAATAAAAGA
>DASVRL010000022.1:0-4695 GCA_036388635.1 Pyrinomonadaceae bacterium | reverse complement strand
TATAAGAACAGCCCGATGTCTGGGTAATGGTAAAGATTTGTCCGGCGACAACGATTGTGCCTGTTCGCGCCGGTCCCGTATTCGGCTGGACGGAGAAAGATACAGTGCCGTTTCCGGAGCCGCTGTTTCCGGCTGTCACCGTTATCCAGGAATCGCTTGTCGTCGCCGTCCAATTACAGCCCGCACTCGTTGTGACATTGAAATTGCCCGTGCCGCCCGCGACCGGAAATTCAGCGCTGGCGGGCGTCAGCGAGTAGGAACAGGTCGGCGTCTCCAGAACGTAGGCGGCAGCGGCGAAATTCAGATTGCTGCTGCCGACGGCGATGAGCCTGCTGTTTGACTGCAACGCCAAACCGGCAGCGAAATCGTTCGAGGAATTTCCGAAATCAGTCGTGACTTTGCCGCCCGTGCCAAATGTCGAATCGAGCGCGCCGTCGGCGTTGTAGCGAGCCAGCGCAAAGTCTGCGTTGCCGCCGGCATTAAAGCTGTGCCCGGCGGCGATGATTTTGCCGCCCGGCTGGATTACCAGCGCCTCGGCAAACTCATTGCCGCCGCCGATCGGCGTCGATACTTTTCCGTCGCCGTCAAAGCCGGTGTCGAGCGCGCCGTCCGCGTTGTAGCGAACTAAAGCGAAATCAGAGTTTGTGGCGGCGTCCGTCTCGCCGGCGGCAACGATTTTGCCGTCCGCTTGAATAGCCACCGCGTAAGCCGAATCAAAATTATTGATTGAGGTCGCCACCCTGCCGTCAGCGTCGAAAGTCTCGTCGAGCGAGCCGTTCGGGTTATAACGCGCCAGACCGAAATCAGTATTGGTGATGCCGGCGGCGACGATTTTGCCGTCCGTTTGCAGAGCGAGCGCAAACGCCAAATCGTCGCCGCCCGTAAAGTCGGTAGTCAGTATGCCGTCGCCGTCAAAGCCGGTGTCGGGCGTGCCGTCCGCATTGTAGCGGGCTAAAGCAAAGTCGTAGAAAGAACCGTTAAAGCTGTAACCGGCGGCGACGATTTTGCCGTCCGGCTGGATTAAAAGCGCTTCGCTGTAATCAAAAGAATTATTAAAATTCGTCTTGACGATGCCGCCCATGCCGAATGTCGAATCCAGCATTCCGTCCGGATTGTAGCGGGCAAGCGTAAAATCGTCGTTCGCGCCGTTGGAGCTATATCCGGCGGCGACGATTTTGCCGTCCGCCGGTTGAATCGCCACGGCGAGAATCTCGTTATTGTCGTTTCCGATGTCGGTCGTGACCTTGCCGCCCGTGCCGAATGAAGTGTCAAGCGAGCCGTTCGCGTCATAACGCACGAGAGCGAAATCTCTGTTTGACGCGTTCGAGCTGTAGCCTGCGGAGACGAATTTTCCGTCCGCCTGCAGCGCGACGGCAAACGCCTCGCTCGTCGAGCTGCCGATTGGCGTCGTTACTTTCCCGCCGCCGGCAAAGGTCGCGTCCAAATCGCCGGACGCCAGCGGTTGAAAAAGATTATTCGTCCGCGCGGCTTCGAAAATGGATTTGGATTCGCTCGAAATCGGTTTCGGCAAACGCCTTGAAGCCTCCAGCTGCGGTCGGCGCTTTTCCGCTTTCGAGGCGGCGATAATCGAATTTTCCTGCCGGTTTTGAGACTCGTCGTTGGATTGGGCAAAGGATCGTATCGAACCGAAAATAATTGCGGTTAATGAAATTACGAATAAAGCGCAAAAAAATAATTTAACGTGCAGATTTCTTCTGACCGGTTGAAATAACATTCGGATAAACCTCTCTTTTTAACAAAAGCGAAATAATTAATTGTCAGCAGCGGGCGGCTTTATAGTTTTGAGCGTGGACGGCAAGAAGCCGAAAAGCGCCTTGCGCCGCAGCCAGGCAGGGTAAAACAAGTCGAGGGTCGAGTAATTGAATCCCTGTTGGTGCTCTTGCTATTATGCGCAGTTTTTTTCGAGTGTCAAGAATATTAGCCAAAACAATAAATACTGCGCGCCGAGCAAAATCTATGTTTCCGGGATTGCCGCTATCCGCCTTTTTTATCCAGAATTTTACTGCCGACCCACAAACCGAGACCGCCGATTAAACAGGAAGCCGGGCAAACCAGCATGGTGTAGCGCATCATCTCGGCGTTGGCGGTGACGCCGGTTTTCGGGTCGGTGACGATTCCGGCGAGGTCGTTTAGTTTGCCAATCAAATTCGAGCCAATCAGATAAGCGGCGATATTGACGGCGAAAAAATAAATCGCGACCGCTAAGCCGCGCCGATTAGCTCCGGCAATTTCGGTGGCGTCCGCCGCCGCCGCGCCGAGCCACGCCAGAGCGATGCCCAGCAATATAAACTGCGCCGCAAAAGCGATTTGATAATTCGGCGCAAAAAGCAGAACCAGCCAGAAAGGAACGGAAATCACGCACAAAATCGCGCCGTAAAGCATCCGCCCGCCGCGCGATTTCCGACGAAACCAGTCAGCCAGAACGCCGCCGTAGAGCGTCGCCGGAACTCCGGCAATAATTACGAAAATTCCCGTGTAAAAACCGATGGTCGCAATGTTCAGCCCAAAAACGCGCGTGTAAAAAACCGCGCCCCAGATCGAAAGATTGTTGGTCGCCAGCCCGAGAAACGCGTAGCCGAGACAAAGCAAAATAAAAGGCTTACTGGTCAAAAGATTTTTCCAATCGGCGCGCGTATATTCCGCTTCCGTTCGTTTAGCGTCTTTGCTGCGCGCCGGTTCGCGCAACAGAAAAACCAGCACGGCGACGATAATTCCGGGAAAGCCGAGCAGATAAAAAGCCCAGCGCCAGCCGTAAACCGAGCCGATCCAGCCGCCCAAAAATGCCGCCGCTCCAGCGCCGACGGCGATTCCCATCGAATAAATGCTCGTCACGGTCGCGCGTTTGGTCGGCGGAAAATAATCGCTCAGAAGCGAAATCGCCGCCGGACCCAAAGTCGCTTCGCCGACGCCGACCATCAAACGGCAGAAAAAAAGCGTCCAGAAATCTGTGGCAAATCCGGTCAAGCCGGAAAACAGGCTCCAGACGACTAAGCCGACGGCAATCAACATTTTGCGCGAGCCTTTGTCCGCCAGCCAGCCGAACGGAATGCCGAGCAAAGTGTAGAAAATAACGAATGAAGTCGTGCCCAAAAGCGCCAGCTGCGTGTCGCTGAGCGCCATTTCCTGTTTTATCGGCTGAAAAAGAATGTAGATTATCTGCCGGTCGAGAAAATTCAGCGTGTAAACGAGCGTTAACAAAACCAGCGCATACCACGCATAAGACGTGGCTTTCGGCGACGAATCGGTTTGAAAATTTTCCTGCATAATTTAGTCGGGCAAAACCATTATCGCGGCTTCGCCTTTGACGACCGTTTCGCCCGATTGATTCGTGCAAATCGTCTCGACGATAACAATATTTTTATCTTCACGAATGTTCGTCACCGTCGCGGTCGCCGTCACCGTGTCGTCGATAAAAACCGGCGCGGTGAATTTCAGTGTCTGCGAAAGATAGACGATTTTTCTGTCTTTCAGCTCGTAACCGAGAACGGCGGAAATCAACGCGCCGGAAATCATCCCGTGCGCGATTCGCTTGCCGAAACGCGTCCCGGCGGCAAATTCATCGTCCAGATGAATCGGGTTATAGTCGCCCGAAAGCTCGGCAAAACCGCGCACGACCGCATCGGTAATTTGTTTGCTGGTGGAGAATTTATCTCCGATTTTTAATTCCATAATTTAATAAGGCGGTCTTCGGTCTTCGCAAGAAAATTATGCTCAATGTCGAGCAGTAAAAAAATCGAAGACCGAAGTCCAAAGACCGAATTTATTTTGTTTCCAAAAACTTCAAAACCGCCGCGTTGAATTCCGCCGCTTTTTCGACCTGCGGAACGTGACCGCACTGGTCGAAGACGACGAGCTGCGAGCCGGCGATTTCCCGGTTGAAACGTTCGCCGTCGGCGAGTTTTAATAAGCCGTCCTGTTTGCCCCAGATTATCAAAGTTGGCTTTTTGATTTTTGCGAGCTGACCGTCGAGAAAATCCTCGTTGCGTTTGATCGATTCGATCAGGCTGTTTATCGTGTAACCGTCGCCAGCCGCGACGCGGACGTTCATCGATTGCTCGATAAACGCCTCGCTGCCGAAAATCGCCTGGTTGTAGAAAACCAGCTTGACGAGCTGGCGGACTTCGTCGCGCGTCGAGTAATTCAGCGAATAAATCAAATTGAAATCGACTTCGGCGGGCTTGAGTCCGGCGGCGTCAGCCAGCACGATTTTTTCGACGCGGTTCGGATATTTTATCGCCGTCCACGCCGCGACCCAGCCGCCGAGCGAATTTCCGACGAGCGTCGCTTTTTCGACTTTGATTTCCGATAAAAATTTGTCGAGAAAATCGACATAAGTGCCGACGCGATATTTCAGCATCGGTTTGTCGGATTTGCCGAAACCGATTTGGTCGGGCACGATGACGCGATATTTTGCCGCGAGCGCGCCGACGTTAAATTGCCACGCGACTGAGCTTGAGCCGAGCCCGTGCAGCAAAACGACCGCCGGCGCGCCCGCATCTCCGGCTTCCGTGTAATGAATTTTCGCGCCGAAAACGTTCGCCGTTTTTTCCTGCGGCGCGGCGGCTTGCGCGTAAGCATTGGCGGCAAACAGCAGCGTAAAAATCCCGATTATCAATAATTGTTTCGTCTTATTTTTCATTTTTCTTACTCGTTTCATTTTCAGAATTTTCCTCG
>DASVRL010000021.1:0-14180 GCA_036388635.1 Pyrinomonadaceae bacterium | reverse complement strand
TGACGCCTTTTATCGGTTTAAAAATCGGCGAGATTTTTCAGAAAGCCGGTCTGCCCGCCGATATCGTGCAGGTTTTAACGGGCGACGGCAGAACTGGCGCGGCGCTGGTCGATGCGGGCGTCAATAAAATTATGTTTACCGGCAGCGTCGGAACGGGCAAGCTAATCGCCGAATCGGCGGCGAAACATTTAACGTCGGTCGTGCTGGAACTCGGCGGCAAAGACCCGATGATTGTCTTTCGGGACGCAAACCTGAATCTCGCGGCGGAAGCGGCAATCTGGGGCGCGTTCTGCAATTCCGGTCAGTCGTGCTCGTCGGTCGAAAGGCTTTATGTCGAAGAATCCGTCGCGGAACAATTTACGAATCTGATCGTCGAAAAAACAAAAAAACTGCGGCAAAACTACGGCAGCGACGAATCGACCGACATTGCCGCGATGTCGAGCGAAAGACAATTAAAACTGGTCGAAGAACACGTCGCAAGCTTCGCCGCAGAAGGGGCGAAAATCCTGACCGGCGGTAAGCGCAACGCGAAATTTAAAGGCTCGTTTTTCGAGCCGACCGTCATCGCGGGCGCCGATAATTCGATGCGCGCGATGCGCGAGGAAACTTTCGGTCCGACGCTTCCGATTGCCGTTTTCAAAACCGAAGAAGAAGCGATTCAACTGGCAAACGACTCGGAATTCGGCTTGACGGCGAGCGTCTGGACAAAGGATTTGACGAAAGGCAAGCGCGTCGCCGAACGAATCGAAGCCGGAACCGTCTGCGTCAACGAAGTTTTATACACGCACGGCATCGGTCAGACGCCGTGGGGCGGCTTTAAAAATTCCGGCTACGGCAGAACGCACGGGCGTCAAGGCTTGCTGGAACTCGTCCAGCCGCAGCACATCCACGTCAACCGTTTCGCCATTTTGCCGAACGCCTGGTGGCTTCCCTATTCGCCCGAAGCCGTCAAAACTTTTCGCGGCTTCGCCAGATATTTCGCCACCGGCTCGCTGTTTCAGACGATGAAGCTCGCGCCGCAGCTTTTGAGACGCATTAAGGAATTAAGAAAAAAGTGAGCTTTTGTTAAACCATTTCTCGGTTTGAAACATAAAGTTTTCGGTTTCGTATTTTCATTGTATTCCGCTCGAAATTCACGCTTTTGGCTCCGAATGAAAACATATGAGAAATCGAAAACTTTTTAATGGAGAAATCATGAGCAAAACCCGACACTTAAGCGCCAAATTGCTGATTGCCGTGTGGACTTTGATTTTATTTCAACTGCCGGCGGTCGGCATTCGAGCGGCAGACAAATCAGCCGCGTCCGGAATGGCTGAGGTGGGCGGCGGAAAGCTCTATTACGAAACAGCCGGAAAAGGGCGCGCGGTCGTTTTTATTCACGGCGGACTGGCGGACAGCCGGATGTGGGACGACCAGTTTAAAAAGTTTGCGAAAAATTTTCGCGTCGTGCGCTACGATCTGCGCGGCTTTAACAAATCGGATTTTCCCAAAGCGGCTTTCTCGCACGTCGATGATTTATACGCTTTGCTCAAATTCCTGAAAATCGAAAAAGCGTCGTTCGTCGGCTCGTCGCTGGGCGGAATGATTGCCGCCGATTTCGCGCTCGAACACGCGGAAATGGTCGAAAAACTCGTATTCAGCGGCTCGGGTTTGAGAGGCGACAAATCGCCGCGCAACGCGCAATCGGCAGCCGTCTACCGGGCGGCGGAAGAAAAAGGAATGAAAACGGCAATCGAAATGTGGATGGAACACCCGTTTTTCGTCGCCGGAAAAACCAATGCCGAATTTCGCCGCCGCAGCGAGCAGATGCTGGCGGACAACTACAAATACTGGGGACCGACGCCCGAACCGATACCTTTAACGTGGTCGAAACAAATAACTATCGACCGTCTTTCCGAAATAAAAGCGCCGGCTTTGGTTATAGTCGGCGACAGAGACCTTCCGGTTATTCTCTCGATTGCGGACACGCTGGCGACGAAAATCGGCGGCGCCAAAAAGCAAGTCATCGCCGGCGTCAGCCATCATCCGAATATGGAAAAGCCGCGCGAATACAATCGAATCGTGCTGGATTTTTTAAAGTGAAAAAATGAAAGTGAAAGTGAAAAAAGTTTAAAAAATTCCGCTTTTTTCTATAAGCTCACTTTTTCACTTTTTCACTTTTTCACTTTTTCACTTTCATTGTTGCTCTTTCATCTGTTTCTGCGCCTGGACGATGAACGAGCGGACGGCGCTGGCTTCGTTGCTGTCCGGAAAAACGCGCAGAAATTCCTCGTAAACCCTGATGGCTTCGGTGTATTTATGCTGTTTTTCGTAAGAGAAGCCGAGCATCTGGTAAACAATCTCCGCATCGGGCGCGCCGGAAAGCTGTTGCAGAGCGGTTTTGAACGAAGCGACGGCGAGGTCGTAGTTGGCTTTTTCCTGCTCCAAATCGCCTTCCGAACCGAAACCTTCGGCTCTTTCCTTGTAAAGCAAACCTAATCCGGTGTGCGCTTCCGGTTGAAAGCCTTTTCCTTCCCTAATGGCGCGCTTGAAGGCGACGATAGCTTTTTCGTCATCGCCTTCGGAACGATAAATTCTGCCTTCGACGGCTGACGCTTCCGGGTAAACCGGCTTGATTTTTCTGGCTTCCTGGATTGCCTTCAAAGCTGCTTCATTATCGTTATTATCCAAAAGCACGCGCGCCAGACCGAGCTGCGCCTCGGCAAATCTGGGGCGGAGTTTAGCGGCTTTTCGGTAAAGCTCCACGGATTTTTCGCGATCGACGCCCGTCGCGGCTTCGGCTTGCTGAAAGGCAAGCTCGGCTTCGTCCGTAGTTTTGACGAGCGCGACTTTTATTTCGCCTTTCTGCGCGGCGGTCAGAGTCTGCACGGCTTCTTTAAAACCGTCGGCGCGAACGCGGAGTTTTCTGATGCCGCCCGGAACGGTCTTGATAAGAAGTTTTCCGTTCGCATCGGTCGTGCCGCGCCGAATGTCGTCAATCCAGACAATCGCGCTCGGCTCGGCAACAACCGTAATCGAACGCGCCGCCGTCTGGGTCGCGGGCTTGCTGCCCGGCTGCGCCAGCGCAAAACTGCCCGAACCAAACGCTAAAACTACTAAAACGAAAATGTAAAATTTGAAACGCATAAGCTTACCTTCTTCGTGTTTATGATTACAGAACCCGAAACGAGCGTTGCACACCCAATTCAATTACGAAATTACGAATTACGAATTACGAATAATTGAATTAACTCAGTCGCTCGAATTTGGTCGACCATTCGTAATTCGTAATTTCGCAGCTCACCGTTACCCAAGCGGCGAAAGACGTTCGGGTAAAATCCCGCCCGCGTCGTCCGTGTCGATTTTATTACGGGCGGCGTCTTCGCCGGCAAACAACATCTTGACGAACGGCGGCGCAATCAGCGTCGTCGCCACCGCCATAAACAAAATCACGCCGAAAAGCTTGTCGTCGATGGCGCGCGTGCCTTCGATGGTGACCAAGGTCAGACCGATTTGCGCGACGACGATGCCGACCTCGCCGCGCGGCACCATTCCCATACCGATTTGTCCCGCGCGCCGCCAGCCTAAATCCAATGCGGCAAGCCCACAGCCGACGAGCTTGGTCAGAACGGCAACCAGCGTGACGACCAGCGCCAGAACAATTACGGAAACGTCGCGAAAGATTTCGAGATTCAGCTGCATCCCGATATTGACGAGGAAAAACGGCACGAGAAATTCCGTCAAGCCGCGCGTCTGCCGGTGCATTTCCTGGTTGTCCTCAGAGCTTTCCGCCAGCGCCATTCCCGCCAGAAACGCGCCGATAATCGCCGCCACGCCGATATATGCCGCCGCGACCGAAAGACCCAGACAAAGTATCAAACCGAAAATAAATAACGAATCGCCGATTCTGAGACGCTCGATTTTCGGCGCAATCCGCGTCAGAAAAGGCGCGAGCAAGCCAGCCACGAGCACTGTAAATCCGATTGCCAAGCCGGCGGTGACGGCAAGACTCAGATAATTGACGCCCGTCGTGCTGATGCTTTTGACGACGGCTAAAATCAGCAGCCCGAGAATGTCGTCAATCACCGCCGCGGCGAGAATAATTCTCGCCGTCGGCGCGTCCAGCAAGCCCATTCCGGAAAGCACGCGCGCCGTGATGCCGACCGACGTGGCGACCAGCGCCGCGCCGAGAAACATCGCTTCGATATTGCTTCTGCCCGTTAAAAACATTATCAAATAGCCCGCCGCGAACGGGATAATCACGCCCAGCACGGCGACGATCATCGCTTTCATCCCGACTTTTAAAATCGCCTGCGGCTTTGTTTCCAGCCCGACCGTAAAAAGCAGAAAAATAACGCCGATTTCCGCCAAAACGTTGATGACTTCCGACGGCTGAACCCAGCCGAGCAGGCTCGGTCCGATCAAAATCCCCGCCAGGATTTCGCCGACGACGGCTGGCTGCCTGAGACGCTCGAAAATTTCCGCCAGAAGCTTGGCGAAAACAATCATCAGAAACAAATCGAAGATGACGCCGACTTCGACCGTGGCGGCAAAGACTATAGGGATATGCATTATAACTTCCGTTCTAACGGTTTAAATATCTTTCAATGATACAATTTTCGGCTGAATTCCCCAAAAACGGACGGGTTGCGAAAAATCGAAATAATTCGTTCAGGAAACATTTTTCGGATTTAGGCGGAAATATCGGTCATCATTTTGAGACGATTCAATG
This sequence comes from Pyrinomonadaceae bacterium, assembly GCA_036388635.1. Taxonomy (GTDB): domain Bacteria; phylum Acidobacteriota; class Blastocatellia; order Pyrinomonadales; family Pyrinomonadaceae; genus JALZHR01. The sequence goes on along the minus strand of DASVRL010000021.1, from coordinate 9,469 downwards.
ACGAGTTCCGGTTTCTTTATATCGGTTAGGGAATAATAATTGCTTCTCTTTATAAACTCTTAAGTAAGCGTATTAATTCGCTTCACATTATAGTTAATTCAAGGAGGAAGATAAATGCAGGTAAGAGAAGTTATGTCGGAAAATCCGGCTTGCTGCACGCCGGATTCCAGTTTGCAGGAAGTGGCGCGAATGATGATTGAAAACGATTGCGGATGCATTCCGGTGGTCGATAATCAATCGAACAAGAAACCTGTCGGCACGATTACCGACCGCGATATTACTATCCGGACGGTGGCTGGCGGTCAGAATCCGTTGACGATGAAGGCGTCGGATATTATGTCCATTGATATTGCCACCATCAAGCCCGATTCGAGTCTTGAAGAATGTTTCGAGGCGATGGAGCAAAGAGATATCAGACGTATTCTGGTAGTCGATGAAAAAGGCGGCTGCTGCGGCATCGTCGCGCAGGCTGATATCGCGCAATACAGCACGAATCCGGCGCGCACGACCGAATTTTTAAGGGAAATCTCCGATTCCTCGCAATCGTCTAATATGACGATGTCAAAGGATTTGGAAAGCAATAAATCTTCGGTCACCGGGCGTTCATTTCTGCCGCTTTTGTTCGGCGTCGGCTCGGGCGCGGTTTTAGCCTATTTTATCGGCGGACGAAAAGCGCGTCACGAAGAAGCGAGCGGCTCCAACGCCCGGAAATATTTAGACGCCGAGAGCGAAGTAAATAAAAGACAGCATAATTTACAAAGCCGCTTCGAGGAACTGAAAAAAGAAACGCGCGCGCCGATAACCGGCAGCGTCGAATCGAATCCGGGAAGATTTGAAATAAAATCGTCCGCCAACGGAAAGTTTTATTTCAATCTCAAAACCGGAAACGGAGAAACCGTTTTATCGAGCGAGCTTTATAATTCCAGAAGCGCGGTCGAAACCGGGATAGAATCGGTCAAGGAAAATGCGGGCGACGCCAATCGCTTCGAACGCAAATTAAACAAAAACGAAGAACCGTATTTTGTTCTGAAAGCAGGCAACGGAGAGGTAATCGGCACGAGTGAAGTTTTTTCATCCGAAACGGCATTGGAAAACGCCATTTCAGCCGTAATGAAAACCGCGCCGACGGCGGCTATCTCAAATACGGCGAGTTAAATCACAGCCCATTCGCCGGAAACAAAAGCCCGCCGTCAATGCCGCGGGCTTTTGTTTCCCTTTCCGAAATCCTTCCGAGCGCTCGCGCAAGGTCATAGCCATTTATCTCTTAATTGCTGTTTAATCGACACGAGGCTGCCGCCGCCTTCGTCAGGAATCTCCGCTATCAGTTTTTCAATGATTTCGGTAGAGATAAAGTCTTGCAGCTCATTTTCCGTACCGTAGCTGATTAATCCTTTTAAAGCGAGTTCGTTTATTTTTTCTTTCCAATCCATCTCTTAATAATGACATATTAGATAAATATAAGAATAGAATTGCCTCGCCCGCCGGCAAACAGTTTCGCGGAAACGAATTTCGGCAAAAGCAAAAACAATCACCGGCGATTATCTTTCCGCTGTTATACAATTCGAGGCAAATTTTGTTTTTAATACAAAGAAGATTTGTTATCACAAAATCATTTGAAACTCTTCGCTTGAAGTTGTATTCTACTGATTAAGTCGAACTCTCCTTTACGGCACATAAATTTTTAAATGTGTCGCCGGGGCGTTCGGCTATTTTTTATCAAGGAGTAAAGGGATGAAAAGACTATTGGCACTTACTTTGTCAATCGCATCGATCGGTTTTCTCGCTTCCTCAGCCGAAGCTAAAACCAATAATTCTTTTGCCCGTACGGCATCGGCAAATGCCGCCAGGCAAATCGTAATCAGCATCGGTTCGGGCAGCCGCCGCTATAACCGCCGTTATAATCGCGGCTATAATCGAGCCTATAATCGCAGATATTACCGAACTACTTACGGTCGGGCATATTATCCCGCCTATAATCGCGGCTATACGCGCAGCTACTACAACAGTCGGTCTTATTACCCGACCTATGGTCGCAGCTATACGCGAAGTTATAGTCGTGTTTATTACCCGACTTACAACAGAAGTTATTACCGAAGCAGCTATAATCGCGGCTATAACTCGTCTGTCAGACGTGCTTACAGACGCGGTTTTATTCGTGGTTACACAAGAGGCTATAATCGCAGTTATCCGAGGCGCTATGCTACGAGAAGATACGTGATTTATTAGTCCGTCATTGAAAATCCAGATAATAAGCCGAAAGCCGGGCAGGAGGAGCATCTTTACTCTTGCCCGGCTTTTTGGTTTCTTAAGGCTTTTTAGTTTGTTAAGTCAGTAATTAACCTGAATTGTTTTTTGAAAAGAGCTGTTTTTACGAGCATTCAAAGAATTGAAATAAAAGTCGTCAATGAGACGATTTCCGGGTGAAATGTCCAAAAACTTTTCATTTAGGACGGCGAAACTTGACCTTTTCGCCCGTCGAATTATAATTGAGTATTCGTGGCTGGGTAGCTCAGCTGGTTAGAGCGCGGGATTCATAACCCCGAGGTCGGGAGTTCAAGTCTCCCCCCCGCCACCACATTTTCGAGGTAAAAAGTTTAAGGGAGCAAGCTTGCTCCTTTTATTTTTTACCGGGCATTTCCGCAGGTAATTTTACAAAATTTCTTTGTGATTTTTACATACCGGTAAGGCTTAAAAGGCTTTTCGTGCTAAGATATTCGCCATGAAGATTTGTCCCAAATGCCATTCTTCATATTCCGATGAAACCCTGAATTTTTGCTTGACGGACGGCGTTCCGCTGGTGGTCGAAGAGGCTTTCGGCGCGCGGAATTCCGGCAGCCAGCATTCGTGGCAGGAGGCTGAAACTCTGCACGACGCCGGGTTCGTTTTGCCGTCGGCGGGCGAGCACACGACTTCGCCGAATTCCGGCTCGCCGACCTTTGCTTCCGCTGCTTCGCATAACACTTCCATCCACGCGATACCGGCGAAAAAATCTTCGAATCGCGTTTTGCTGTCGATTGTCGGAGCGCTTTTAGCCGTCGGAATAACGGCGGGCGTTTTCTGGTATTTTGCCGGTCGCGGCGGCGGCTCCGTGACCAATTCGCAGACTTCGATTCCGAGCGCGACGGTCAAAGTTAAAAAAACCTCCGTCACGCTGAGCGACGAGCAGGAAAATCAAATCAAAAAAGAAATTACCGGAATGCTTGAGGTGTGGCGCTCGACGATTGAAAAACACGACATCGACACGCATATGAAATCGTATGTCGCCACGCTGGACAATTATTACAAGGAAAGCGGCTTTCATCACGAGCAGGTGCGCGCCGACAAACTGCGCGCCTTCGCGCGTTACCCGGCTATCGACATCCAGATTGATAATCTGAAAATCACGCCGCAATCGACCGATGCGGCGACCGTCCTTTTCGATAAAACCTGGACTTTTAAAAATCCGCAACGAACATCGACCGGCTCGGTTCAGCAGGAAATGGAACTCGTCAAACAGGACGGCAAATGGCTGATAAACGGCGAAAAGGACGCCAAAGTTTATTACATTAACAACCGCGATAACGAATCGGACAACACCAATCAAACCGCCGACGAGGGCGGCAATACAAAATCAAATTAATGCGCGGCGCCGATTTCGAAATCTTTATTCGCGCCGCCGATAATAAAGACTGCGCGAAAGTGCAAAATCTCGTTTTCGGCATTTTGGGCGAATACGGTTTAACCATCGAAACCGGCGGCACGGACGCCGACATCGCCGACATCGAAGCAAATTATTTGAATCGCGGCGGCGTGTTCGAGCTTATCGAAGACGCTTCGGGAAATCTGCTCGGCACAATCGGGCTTTACCCACTCGACGCGGAAACGGTCGAGCTTCGGAAAATGTATTTCGACCGCCGGCTGCGCGGTCGGGGCGTCGGCAAAAAGATGCTGGAAAGAATGATTGAAAAAGCGGGCGCGCTCGGCTTCAAACGCATCTATCTGGAAACGGCGAGCGTTCTGAAAGAAGCCGCCGCGCTTTACGAAAAATACGGTTTTCAGCCGACGACCGAAGGCATTCACAGCGCCAGATGCGACGCCGCTTATTTTCTGGAACTGGATAAATAAATCCCGGCAAGAAGCCTGCCGGAAAAAACGCGGAAACTAATTTTATGGCAAACGATGTAAATTTTGACGCTTTATCCCGGAAAGTAAACGAATCCGACGGCGCGATAGAAGACCTGAACAATCTTTACGGGCACGCTTTTGCGCTTTCGGAATGGAATTTTATCGCGCGCGGCGAATTTCCCGATGTCAGCCCGTATATCGCCTCAAACGCCGATTACGCGGACGGAAAATATATGATTCGCGCCTTTACCGATAAAGAGCGCTTGCAGCGTTTTGCGAAGGAAAACAATCTGACGGGCGCCGAAGGCGAGGTTTTGACTTTGGACATTCCGACCGGCAACATCATTGATTATCTCGAACAATTTATCGCCAGCGACGTTTACGGCATCTGGTTTAATTCCGATAACGCCAGCGACGGTTTTTTCGCCCCGCTCAAACAGCTTCGACCGATTAAAGAACATCTCGAAAACAATTGGAAAAATAACACAAACGCCGCGCCGTCCGCGCCGGCTGAGAGCCTCTCCGGCGGAAATGCCGCCGTCGACACGCTTTCAAAGCTCATCGAAGAAAATGCCGAGCTCATCGAAGGATACGATGAAGAAAATGTCCTGCTGACGGCAATCATCGCGGGCTCTGCCGAAGCAATGGACACGCAATCCAAAGAAGAAAAGAAAGCGGTTATTTCCAATGTCGCGCAGATGCTCGACAGCGTCCGAAAGGAATATGATATGTCGCCCGGGTTATTTGAGTTTTTCATAGAATTATGTTTAGAAAAACGGAAGTTCATAATTCCTCTGCTGGCGTTTGCGCTCTGTACGCGAGAAGAAGAAAAAGCGAGAAGGCTGGCGCAGGACGAAGAGCTGACAAAGGAACTCGCCCGCTGGGTTACCAATAAACTTATCCCGGGCGCCGACCTCTTAAACCGCCCGTAAACGAGCGGTCTGAACAGTCTCCCGTTGAAAATTCCAGTTTGTCGCTTCAGTCTCCCGATGAATAAGATTGCCCGACTCGTATGAAAGCACTCAGATTTCTCGATAATAAATTAAGCATCGCCGAAATCCCTGAACCAGGGGATGAAAATGAAGCCGTTGTGCGCGTTTTGAAATCGGGAATTTGCAACACGGACCTCGAAATCGTGCGCGGCTATGCCGGATTTCAGGGCACAATCGGTCACGAATTCGTCGGCGTCGTCGAAAAAGCCTTTGATGCGCCGGATTTAATCGGAAAACGCGTGGTCGGCGAAATCAACGCCGGCTGCGGCGCTTGCGATTCGTGCGTCAAGAATGATTCGCGCCATTGCCCGCAACGGACGGTTTTGGGAATTGTCGGGCGCGACGGCTGTCACGCCGAATTTTTGAATTTGCCCGCCCGAAATCTTCTGGAAGTGCCCGCTAATGTTTCCGACGCGGAAGCGGTTTTCGCCGAGCCGCTCGCCGCCGCTTTCGGCATTACCGAGCAGGTCGAAATTTTTCCCGACACAAAGATTGCCGTTATCGGCGACGGCAAGCTCGGCACGCTCTGCGCGCTCGCTCTGGCTTTAAAATCAAACGCCGTCACGGCGGTCGGCAAGCATCGCGAAAAGCTCGCCGTCGCCGAAAAGCGCAACGTCGAAGGCGTTTTGCTGGCTGAGGCTCTGAAAATGAAAAAGCGCTTTGACGTCGTCGTCGAGGCGAGCGGCTCGGAGACGGGATTTGCGCTGGCGCTGGATTTAATCAAGCCGCGCGGCAAATTAATCTTAAAATCCACGTTTCACGGAGCGCCCCGATGGGAAGCGTGGCGCGTCGTCGTCGACGAAATCACGATTGTCGGCTCGCGCTGCGGGCGTTTCGCGCCGGCGCTGGATTTATTAAAAAACAAGCAAATCGACGTCGCCGATTTGATAAGCGAAGAATTCAGGTTAAGCGACGGGTTGCGCGCAATCGGGCGCGCGGGCGAAAAAGGCGTGATGAAAGTGCTTTTGTCAATTTCGAATTAAAAATCGCGAATTGGAAAATCAATCGTCTTGTAATTCGTAATTCGTAATTCGTAATTGTCTTTTGCTATACTCGGAAATACAAATTTTACTCGCCGAAAAGATTTAGGAGAAATACGGCTTATGGCAGGATATTCCGGAGAAATTAAAGAACAGGTTTGGCGCGAAAAGCGCGTGTGGTTGGTGGTTTTAACCGCGGCGTGTTTGCTGCTCGGGTCGGGAATTATTTTGGGATTTCTGGCGGGCGGGCGTTTAGCGACGGCGGAAACGCCCGAAAATTTCCGCGTCGCGCCCGAAACGCTTTCGGCTTCGTTTGCCGAAGTTTCCAAGCGGGTCGAACCGGCGGTCGTCAATATCGACACGAAAGGAAAAGTGCCGGAAGTTACGCTGAAAGGCGAGCAGCAGGGCGAGCCGACCAACCCGGACGATATTCTGGAGTATTTCAAACGCCAGCTGCCGCGCCGCCCGTCCTATTCGGTCGGCAGCGGTTTTATCGTCGATAAAGCGGGTTATATTCTGACGAATTTTCACGTTATCGACGACGCTTCGCGCATTTCCGTCCGGCTGCAAAACGGCGAGGAATACATCGCGAAAGTCATCGGCACGGACGACGAAACCGATTTAGCCGTTTTGAAAATCGAAGCCGGAAAGGATTTGCCGACCGTAAAATTAGGCGATTCCGAAGCCGTGCAGGTCGGCGACTGGGTTCTGGCAATCGGCTCGCCGTTCGGCTTGGCGCAGACCGTCACCGCCGGAATCATTTCGCAAACCCGCCGCGAAACGCCGTATACCACTTCGTTTCAAAGATTTATTCAAACCGACGCGGCGATTAATCGCGGCAACTCGGGCGGTCCGCTCGTCAATATGAACGGCGACGTCATCGGCATCAATTCGCAGATCGCTTCGACGACCGGCGATTACAACGGCATCGGTTTTGCGCTGCCTTCCAAAGAAGCGGCTTACGTTTACCAGCAAATCTTAGCCAACGGAAAAGTCCGGCGCGGTTATCTGGGCGTCGGTCTCGATTCGGTCAAACCGGAATTTGCGAAGGTTTACGACCTCGGCGAAACGAAAGGCGCCATCGTCACGGACATTCGCGACCGCAGCGGCGCAGCGTCAAAAGCCGGTTTGCAAATCAACGACGTTATCACGGAATTTAACGGCGAGCCGGTGGCGAGCGCGCTGGATTTGATTGCCAAAGTCGCCGCGACCGAGCCGCTCAAGGAAATCAATATCGTTTTCCTGCGCGAGTCAAATAATAAGCTGGAACGGCAAACGACTGTTATCAAACTCGGCGAGCGACCTTCGAACAGCTCGACCGGCGAAGGCGATACGACCAAGAAAAAACTGAGCGTCATTCCGACCGCCGCCGCGCCCGTGACGCCGTTCGGAATGACGCTGGCTGAGATTACGCCGCAGCTGGCGACGACCTACAAACTCGAAGGGCAAACCGGGCTGGTTATCAAAAACATCGACCCGGCAAGCTTTATCGCCGATTTAAAAGCCGCCAACGGCTCGGACGCGCTCAATGCGGGCGATTTGATTCAGCGCATCAATCGCGTCAATGTCGGCGATTTGAAAACTTTTAACGACATCACCGAAAAATTAAAAACCGGCGACGCCGTCGTGCTGCACGTCGCGTCTTACAATAAATTTACGCGCGCCGTCCAGCAGAGAATCGTTCAATTTACTGTTCAATAAAAATTATAGACCTTTGATTTCGACCTTTGACCTTTGATTATTGTTTAATTTTCAAAGGTCGAAATCAAAGGTCATTAAAATTATGGCAAAAGCAGAAAAAGCATCGGAAGCAAAAGCGAAAAAACCGGCAAACAAAACATCAACGAAAACCTTTTACAACTATATCGGCGGCGAGTGGATAAAATCCGCTTCCGGCGAATGGTTTGAAAATATCAATCCCGCCGACACCGGCGACGTGGTCGGGCGTTTTCCTTTATCCAACGAAGAAGACGTCAATCGGGCGGTCGAAGCGGCGAAAACGGCGGCGACCAAGTGGCGACGCACGCCCGCGCCGCGCCGCGCCGAAATTCTTTATCGTCTGGGCGAAATCCTGGCGAAAAACAAAGACCGTTTTACGCGCGATATGACGCGCGAGATGGGCAAGGTTTTAAAAGAAGCGGGCGGCGACGTGCAGGAAGCGATTGACTGCACCTATTACACGGCGGGCGAAGGCAGACGGCTGCACGGCTTTACGACGCCGGCGGAAATGCCGAATAAATTCGCGATGTGCGTCCGCCAGCCGGTCGGCATCTGCGGGCTTATCACGCCGTTTAACTTTCCGATGGCGATTCCGTCCTGGAAACTGATTCCGGCTTTGATTTGCGGCAATACGGTCGTTATTAAATCGGGCGAAGACGTTCCTTTATCGGCTTTAAATTTAATAAAATCCTGCGAAGAAGCCGGCATTCCGGCGGGCGTCGTCAATCTCGTCAACGGTCACGGCGCGGACGTCGGCTCGCCGCTGGTCAATCACCGCGACATTCGCCTGATTTCGTTTACCGGCTCGACCGACACGGGCAGAATCATCGCCGAGCAGTGCGCGCGCGACAATAAAATCGTCTCTCTGGAAATGGGCGGCAAAAACGCGATTATCGTCATGGACGACGCCGACGTCGACAACGCCGTCGAAGGCTCGCTCTGGGGCGCGTTCGGAACGAGCGGACAGCGCTGCACGGCTTCGTCGCGGCTCGTCGTACACAAAAAAGTCTATAAAAAATTCTGCGAAAAACTCGTGGAAAAAGCGAAACGCCTGCGCGTCGGCAACGGTTTAGACGAAAAAACCGAAGTCGGTCCCGTCATCAATCAAGCCGCGATGGAAAAAATTCTCGGCTATATCGAAATCGGTCAGAAGGAAGACAAAGCGACCTTGGCGTGCGGCGGAAACCGCCTGACCAAAGGCGAATATAAAAACGGTTATTTTATCGAGCCGACCGTTTTTACGGACGTCGCGCCGAAAATGCGCATCGGTCAGGAAGAAATTTTCGGACCCGTGACGTCGGTTATTCCCTTTTCGACGCTCGACGAAGCCATCGACATTGTCAACGACGTGAAATACGGCTTGTCGTCGGCGATTTACACACAGGACGTCAACCAATCTTTCTACGCGATGCAGGAGCTTTACACCGGAATCTGCTACGTCAATTCGGCGACCATCGGCGCGGAAGTTCATCTTCCCTTCGGCGGCACAAAAGGCACCGGCAACGGGCACCGCGAAGCCGGCACGCAGGTTCTGGACATTTTCTCGGAATGGAAATCGCTCTACATCGACTATTCCGGCAAGCTGCAAAAAGCGCAGATTGATTTGGTTGAAATTTAAAAAACTTGCTTGAGATTTATTTGAAATTTAATTTTTGATAAAAGCCGGGCGGGCTG
>DASVRL010000020.1:0-22622 GCA_036388635.1 Pyrinomonadaceae bacterium | reverse complement strand
CTCCGAGCATCAAGAACACCAAAAAAGTTACGATTGTTTGTTTTCTCACTTGAATTTCCTCCTAAGGTCGTGGTTCACCAAAAAGATTGGAAGATTGTAGGCGTTTCCCTCCGCTTTCTTCTGTTTCTTAGGTGGTTTGCTGCTGTTTGTTTGTAAACCGATTCGTCCTTGCGCGAAGACGCGGCTGAAGATTACTCATCTTTTTTTATTAGCCGTTGCGGATTCTCCTTCAATCCGCGTGCCGGAAATGCAGGAAAAGCTTAAACCGATGATTTTTCAGCGATTGGAGTTTTTTCTTTTAAAGCGATTTGTGAATATTAATATCAATTCTGATATTCGAGCTATCAATTCTGATAGGAATCAGACGAAAATTTCTCGAAGAAACAGCGAAAAGAAAAAAGAGAAGAAAACCTCGATTTCCTTCTCCTTTTTTGTTATTTGTCAGCGTTTTTTTCTATTCTTCGCCGTCCTCTTCGGCGTCCAGCAGCGACGCGCTGGTCACGAGGTCGCCGTCGCCGGTGCGAATCAGCATCACGCCCTGCGCCGAGCGTCCGGTTTCGCGGATTTTATCGACGCCGATGCGAATCAGCTTTGCCTGTTGCGTGATAATCATAATCTCCGAATCTTCCTGAACCGGAAACGCCGCCACGACTTTGCCCGTTTTGTCGGTCGTTTTCATATTGATAACGCCGATGCCGCCGCGTTTTGTCAGGCGATAATTGCTGACCTGCGTCTGTTTGCCGTAGCCCTGCTCGGAGATGGAAAGAATTTTTTCCACGCCCTCGGTCGAAACGGCTAAGACCGAAACGACAAAATCGCCTTTGCGAAGATTGACGCCGCGCACGCCGCGCGCGACGCGTCCCATCGCGCGCACGTCGGTTTCGTTAAATTTCACCGCCATTCCGTCGTGCGTCGCCACGAAAATCTGCTGTTTGCCGTCCGTGCGGATGACATTGAGCAGCTCGTCGCCGTCGTCGATATTGATGGCGTTGATGCCGTTGACGCGGATGTTTTGATATTCGCTCAGCAGAGTTTTCTTAATCACGCCGAGTTTCGTCACCATCGTCAGATAAATCTCTTCCGTAAAATCGCGGACGGGCATTACTGCCACGAGTTTTCTTTCAGAAGAAAGCTGAACGAGATTGACCAGCGCTTTGCCGCGCGCCGACGGGTCGGCTTCGGGAATCTCGTGGACTTTCATTTTGAAAACCTGACCGTCATCGGTGAAAATCATCAGGAAATTGTGCGTCGAAGCGGTAAACAGATGCTCAATAAAATCATCGTTTTTTGCCTTCGCGCCCAGCCGACCTTTGCCGCCGCGACCTTGTTTCGAATAGATGGCAACGGGCGTGCGTTTGATATAACCGGCTTTCGTGACCGTAATCGCCACTTCTTCGTCGGGAATCAAATCTTCGATTTTCAACTCGATGCCGGCGTCGATGATTTCCGTCCGGCGCGCGTCGCCGAAGTTTTTCTTGACTTCCTGCAATTCGTCGATGATGACCTGACGCAAAAGCTGCTCGTTGGCGAGAATCGCTTCCAGCTCGCTGATAAATCTCAAAATCGCTTCCAGCTCGTCGATGATTTTCTGGCGTTCGAGAGCGGACAGGCGGCGAAGCTGCAAATCGAGAATCGCCTGCGCCTGAATGTCGGAAAACCTGAGACGCGTGATGACTTTCTGCAAATCCTGCAAAAATCCGGCGAGCGTTTTGTCAGCCGGCGCGCCGTTCCACTTTTTGACTTCCAGCAGCGTCTCGTATTTTCCGGTCAGCCAGGCTTTGGCTTCGTCAATCGAGCGCGAATTGCGAATCAGCGGAATGATGTAATCGAGCGCGTCGATTGCCTTATGTAAACCTTCCAAAATGTGCGCTCTGGCGCGGGCTTTTTTGAGTTCGTATTCGGTGCGGCGACGCACGACTTCGCGGCGAAATTCGACGAAGGCTTCGAGAATCTGCTTGATATTCATCACGCGCGGCTGCCCGTCGATGATTGCCAGATTGATGATGCCGAAGCTCGACTGCATGGGCGTCAGTTTATAAAGCTTGTTCAAAACCACTTGCGGCACGGCGTCGCGTTTCAGCTCGATGACGATGCGCATTCCTTCGCGGTTCGATTCGTCGCGCAGTTCCGAGATACCGTCCAATCTTTTTTCGTGAACCAGCTCGGCGATTTTTTCGATCAGGCGCGCCTTGTTGACCTGATACGGAATTTCCGTGACGACGATGGCATCTTTTTCGCGCTCGCCGCGCCCGACACGGTCGATTCCCGCCTTGGCGCGAATTTGCAGGATTCCGCGTCCTTCGCGATAGGCTTTGTGAATTTCCTCGCGCCCGTAAATAAAACCTCCGGTCGGAAAATCCGGTCCCGGAACGAGCTCGATAAGCTTGTCGATCGAGATGTCGGGATTTTTGACGAGTTCAATCGTCGCGCCGACAATCTCGGTCAGATTATGCGGCGGAATTTTCGTCGCCATACCGACGGCGATGCCTTCCGAACCGTTTATAAGCAGCGTCGGAACGCGCGTCGGCAAAACTTTCGGCTCGGCTAAAGATTCGTCGTAGTTGGGCTGAAAATCGACGGTTTCCTTTTCGATGTCCGCCATTATTTCCGAAGTCAGTTTCTGCATCCGGACTTCGGTGTAGCGCATTGCCGCCGCGAAATCGCCGTCAATCGAGCCGAAATTTCCCTGACCGTCGACCAGCGTGTAGCGCATCGAAAAATCCTGCGCCAGCCGCACAATCGCGTCGTAGACGGCGGTGTCGCCGTGCGGATGATATTTGCCGATGACGTCGCCGACGACGCGCGCCGATTTTTTATACGGCTTGCTGTGCGTGTTGCCGAGCTCGTGCATCGCCCATAAAACGCGGCGATGAACCGGCTTTAAGCCGTCGCGCACGTCGGGCAAAGCGCGCCCGATGATGACCGACATCGCATAATCGAGATACGAGCGCCGCATCTCGTCTTCGATGTTGACTTGATTACGTTCTAAGATTGTTTCCATTTAAATACCTTTCCAAGTAAATTCCTTTTGATTTTCTATGTGTATGTGAGTTTGGCAAAAGGCGTGATACACAAATAAAAGCTTGTCATTTATTCACTTTTAATGTATATTATTTTACAGGAATTTGCCTCGAAAGGCAACCTGCCCGATTGGTTCAAAAAAGACTTCTAACCTGTTCTCCTGTCAAAATTTAAAGTCTTCAATTTCGTCAAAATCTTTAACAAAAACCGAGGTTCAATATGCCGTCGCCAACCACTGTCGAAAAAGACGAGCGCCGAATGCAAAGAATCGGACTCTCTCTGCCGATTCGCGTCGAATACAAGGTCAATCAATCCATTTCGTGGTCGGAAGTAACGCGCCTGCGCGACATTTCCACCTTCGGCGCGGGCTTTATGCTGCCGCGCCCGGTCAAGCGCGGGCGCTTGATTCTGATGACGATTCCGCTGCCGCGCCAGCTTCGCTGCTACGATTTTATGGAGCCGCAATACCGCGTTTACGGAATAGTCAGAAACTGCATTCCGCACCGAAAAAACGCGATGACGCCCGAAACTTACTCTATCGGGACGGCTTTTATCGGCAAATATCCGCCCGTCAGCTACGTCGAAGACCCGGCAAAGCTTTACGATATCAAGCCTTATCGCGAAGAAGGCACGCTCTGGCAGGTGACGACTGCCGAAAAAAACCCCGATGAAAGTAATCTGCCGAAAGAAAATCGACGTCACTCGCGCTTTCAGATTCCGGTCAATATTATGCTCGAAACGCTCGACGAAGACGGAAAAGTTCTCGCCGGCGAAATGACCGTCACCGAAAACGTCAGCTTGAGCGGCGCGTCGGTTTTCAGCAGCTTGCCGGCGGACGTCGGCTCGTTTCTGCGCGTGACCAGCGAGCAATACAACGTTTCGATTGTTTCCATCGTGCGCGGCAAACGCGTCGGACCGGACAGCATTCCGCGCCTGCATATCGAGTTTATCGACCGTTTCTTTCCGCTCGAAGGAATTGAATAAGACAAGCAAAAAGTAGAAAGGCAAAAGGCAAAAGTTCGGAAGTGATTTCCTTACTTTTGCCTTTCTGCTTTTGACTTTTACCTGTTTACTTTTTACTTTTTACTTTTTACTTAAAAAATCGATTACGCGTGAAAGAATCAAATTCAAACAAATATCCCGCGCCGGTGGTGATTGAAGCTATCCGTTATTTCGGGGTTACCATCAGCAAACTTTTCTGGCGCATCAGATTTCACGGCACGGAAAACATTCCGCAAAATCTGGCGAGCGGTTTGCTCATCGTCCCGAATCACCAGACTTATTTCGACCCTTTTTGGATTTGTATGCCGATTAAGCGCAAATTTCGCTTTATGGCTTGGGACAAGGCGTTCGAATGGTTTCTGGTCGGCGACGTAATCCGTTATCTCGGCGCCTTTCCGGTCAATCTGGAGCGCGGCAGCAAGGAAACTCTGAAACAGGCGGTCAAGGCTTTGCGCGAGGGCGCGACGCTGGTGATTTTTCCGGAAGGCGAGCGCGAATTTTCAGACGGCAAAATGCTGGAATTCAAAAGCGGCGCGATAAAAATCGCGATGCTGGCGAATGTGCCGATTATGCCGGTCACGATTCGCGGCGCAAATAAAGTCTGGGCGCAGGATATGAAATTTCCGCGCTTCGGCAAAGTCGAAATCTTTTATCATCCGGTGATGGAAATTCCGCGCGACAGAGACAATCGCGAGCAGATCGATATATTAACCGATAAGCTGGAAGAAATTATTAAAAGTAAGATGTGACGTTCGGTCGGTCAATCGTCCTTTGTCCCCCGTCATTTGCTGTTTGAGTAAAATATATCAAAGGACACAGGACGATTGACGATTGATTAATTCTGATTCGGCTTGACTTGCGTCGCGGGCGGCGTCGGCGGCTCAAACTTCGGCATTGCCCGGTGCATTTCCATTGCTTTTCTGAGTTTTTCTCTTTGTTCAGGCGTCAACTGCCGCATTTGTCCGGGCGTTATGAACGGTCTGACGTTATAGACTCTGCCGGGTTTTATCTTCGGATTTTTAAACGTCACGATGCCTTTCTCATCAATTATAACGTCCTTGGTTTCAATCCGGTTCTCGGTCATTTTCACTTCATCGTCGCCCATATTTTCATCCGTTCGCTTAAAGACGCGAACTTCCGGCTGACTCGTCGTCGGCGGCTTGGCGTCTCTGGAATTATTTTTGGCGGCGGGCGGAGTTTCCGGCGGCGCTTTTTCATCGGCTTTCGGTAAATTTTCCTTTCTCGTCGTCACCAGCGTTTCGACCGCAGTATTAGCCGTCGAAGTGTTTGTGTTCGTCGCCGCATCGGCAACGATTGAGTCAGTGTTTACCGGGCTGCCGGCGCTGTTTGATTCGTTTTTCGGCGCGTCCGCCAGATTCAAACGCCGGTCGCCGTTCGGGGTCTCGGTCGGCTGGAAAATTTCCGGTTTGAAAACATACAAAGCCGAAGCGACGCTGCCGAGCACGAGCAATACGCCGAGCACCATCGCTGCGGTCGCAAAGCGGCTTTTTTGAGTGCCGCCGGTCTGCGTCATTTCGGCGAGCGGCTGAATCGTGGTCGATTTATTCGGATTTGAATCGCTTTTGATGACTTTCGTTTTCACGGAAGTCTCATCTTCCGCCTCGGTTCGTTTGGAAAAATCGGCGACCGGCAAAATCGACGTCTTGAGTTCGGAAGACAAAGCGCGCGATTCGTCCGCCATGACCGCCGTTTTCTGCGTAAAAAGGCTCGCCGTCGAAGACACGTCGGCAACGGGCGCAAATTCCTCGGAATCGGTAATGTTGACGCCGTCGCGCAAAAGCTCGCGCATCGCCGCGGCGGACGACGGGCGATGATTGGCGTTCAAAGCCATCGCGCGATTCAATTCCACCGAAACTCCGGCGGGAATCTCATGATTGATGTGATGCGCCGGAATCAAAGGGTCTTTTTCGCCGTTTAAAACGCTCATCGCGCGCGTCAGAGCGTCGGACGGCGCCGCGCCGGTCATCAAATGATAAAGCGTGGCGGCTAAGGAATATAAATCGCTGCGCGGGTCGGTTCCGGTTCCCTGAATCTGTTCGAGCGAGGCGTAATTGCGCGAATAACCGAAAACGCTTTTGGCGGCGGTCAGCGATTCGGCGTTCGTCACGCTGCCCTTCGCCAGACCGAAATCGAGCAGAATAATCTGCCCGCGCGGCGTGAGTTTCAGATTCTGCGGCTTGATGTCGCGGTGAATGACGGGCATTTCCTGCGTGTGCAGAAAATCGAGCGCATCGAGCAGCTGGTCAGCCCATTTCAGAACGTCTTCGAGCGCAAACGCGTCGCTGCGTTTTTCCATCATCTCGGCTAAATCGTCGCCCGCGATGTATTCCATCACGATAAACTGTCCGTTTTCATCGACGAAATGGTCGCTGACTTTCGGCAGCGCCGTGTGCCGCAGGCTGTTCAAAAGCCGCGCCTCGCGTTCGAAAGCTTTCAGCAGTCTTTCGTCGGTAAAAAGCGTCTCTTTTATCGCCACCGTGCTGCCGAAACGTTCGTCCGTGGCGACGAAAACCGCGCCCATTCCGCCCGCGCCGATTTGTCTCTCGATGCGGTAACGTCCCTGTAAAATTTCTCCGGCTTTTATCATTTTTTATAGCTCCCGAAAATCTGACGCCATTCTACTACAATTCGTTTCAAAAAGTTATTGCGAAATAACGCGGGCAAAAGGTTCTCGCGCGCCCTTAAAAATCATTTACGCGCGCGGGCAAAAATAGTTTATATTGTTCAAGTCGAACCGAAACCGAAATGCAAAATTCTCCTGATGTCACGCAATTATTGATTGATTGGAGCGGCGGCGACCGAAATGCTTTGGAACAATTGATGCCGCTTGTTTACCGAGAGTTGCAGCTAATCGCGCATCGCCACCTGCGCCGCGAATCGCAAAATCACACTTTGCAGACGACCGCGCTCGTCCACGAAGCCTATCTGAAGCTGGTCGACCAGACGCGCATCAACTGGCAAAACCGCGCGCAGTTTTTCGGCGTCACGGCGCAGGCGATGCGGCGGATTTTAATCGACCGCGCCCGCGAGCGCCTGACGGAAAAACGCGGCAGCGGCAGCGACCGGATTTCGCTCGACGACGGCGCGATTGACATCAGAGACGAACGCGCCAACGAACTGATAATGCTCGACGAAGCGCTCGAAAAACTCGCCGCGCTCGACCCGGAACGCAGCCGCGTCGTCGAATTAAGATATTTCGGCGGATTGTCGGCGGAAGAAACGGCGGAAGTAATGAACGTCAGCCTTTCCACCGTGATGCGCCACTGGCGCGTCGCCAAAGCGTGGCTTTACAAAGAGTTAGCGGGCGCATAGATTCAGGATTCAGAATTCTCTATGTCCGAAACAAACTGGAACAAAATCGTCGAAATTTTCGAGCAAGCCGTCGAGCTTGCGCCCGCCGGACGCGCCGAATTTTTAAACTCGGCGTGCGCGGGCGACGACGGCTTGCGTCGCGAAGTCGAAGCGATGCTCGCGGCTGACGAAAAAGCCGAAAATTTTATCGAAACGCCCGCCGCCGCTGACGCTTCGCTTTCGCTTTTCGACAAAGATGTCAGCCCGAACACGCAAACCGTCTCGCTCGCCGGGCAAAAAATCGGCGCGTATCGAATCGAAAAGGAAATCGGACGCGGCGGAATGGGCGCGGTCTTTTTAGCCGAGCGCGCCGACGGCGAGTTTCAGCGCCGCGTCGCCGTGAAAATCATCAGCCGCCATTTGCGCAACGAATTTATGATTCGGCGTTTCCGGCAGGAACGACAAATTTTAGCCGCGCTCGATCATCCGAATATCGCGCGCCTTTATGACGGCGGCACGACCGACGACGGCTCGCCGTATTTGATAATGGAATACGTCGAAGGCGAAACCCTGCTCGAATATTGCGACGAAAATCGCTTGACCGTCAGACAGCGCCTCGAGCTGTTCGAACAAATCTGCGCGGCGGTCGAATACGCGCACCGCCAGAACGTTCTGCACCGCGACATCAAACCTTCAAACATTCTGGTCAAACCGGGCGGCACGGCAAAGCTGCTCGATTTCGGCATCGCCAAGCTCGACAGCAGCAGCAACGAATTATCTCGTCAAACGAAAGAAATTACCGTGACCGGCAGATGGATGATGACGCCCGAATACGCTTCGCCCGAACAGGCGCGCGGCGAGAGCCTGACCGCCGCCAGCGACGTCTATTCGCTCGGCGTCGTTCTGTATAAGCTCGTCACCGGACAGCCGCCGTATAAATTTCCGAGCCGCGCGCCGCACGAAATCGCCCGCGTTATCTGTGAAGAAAGTCCTTCGTCATTTGTCCTTCGTTCCGCGCAGGAAAATTCAACGTCGCAGCCAGGCGAACAAAGGGCAAATGATGAAGGGCGAAGGACGAACAATCTTGAAGTGATCGTTCTCAAAGCTTTGCGAAAGCGCGCCGACGAGCGTTTTTCGACGGTTGCCGAACTCGCGGCGGAAATCAAAAATTACCTGGCGGGCGACGCGGTTTCGGCGGAAATCATTCCGGCGGTTTACGACGAACTTTCGATTGACAAGCCGTCGCAAAATTCCGGCTCGCCGCTGAAAACGCTCGCCGTTTTGCCGCTCCGGCAGATTCACGCCGGACAGACAGACGCCGAATCCGAGTTTTTAGGCGTCGGGCTGGCTGATGCGCTGACGACGCGGCTTTCCAACGTGCGGCAAATCATCGTGCGTCCGACCAGCTCCGTCGTGCAGCTGGCGCAGAAAAGCGCCGATTCGCTCGCGCTCGGCAAACAACTGGCGGTCGATTACGTTCTGGAAGGACGTGTGGCGCGCACGGAAACGCAGATTCGGGTTATCGTGCAGCTTTTAAAAATCGTTGACAACTCGGTTTTGTGGGCGTCGCAGTTTGACGAATCGGAAGCGGACATTTTCGCTCTACAGGATTCGATTTCGGAAAAGGTCGTCGCCTCGCTCGCGCCGCATCTGACCGAAGCCGAACAGCAGCGCCTGAACTTGCGCGGCACGCAGAACGCGGCGGCTTACGAGGCTTACCTGCGCGGACGTTTTCATCTTTTAACTTACGAAGCGGGCGGAATCACCGAGTCGATTCGCTATTTTCAGGAAGCGGCGCGGCTCGACCCGAATTTCGCGCTCGCTCACGCCGGAATCGCCGAATATTACAACTGGATGGAAGTTTATTCGTTTCTGCGCCCGAACGAATGCTGGACGGCGGCAAAAGCGGCGGCGCGGCGCGCCATCGAGCTTGACCCGCTTTTGTCCGAAGCTTATGCGGCGCTGGCGTTTACGGTCTGGGGACACGATTGGGATTTTGCCGAAAGCGAGCGGCTTTACCGGCGCGCCGTCGAGCTGAATCCAAACAATCCGCGCGCGCACGAATGGTTTTCGTTTCTGCTGCAAACCGTCGGGCGCAACGACGAAGCCATCGCCGAAATGAAAATCGCCCAACGCCTCGACCCGCGCTCGGCGTCGCACTGCGCGGCGCATCATTACGTGCTGCACAACGCGCGGCGCTACCGCGAAGCCGAAGAAATGCTGCGGCGCGGGCTGGAAATCGACCCGGAAAATATTTTGTGCAATCACGGTTTCGGCTGGTCTTCGCCGTTTCTCGGACACGTGGAAAAAGGCATTGAAGCGGCGCGGCGCGCGGTCGAAACCACGAACCGCGTTTCGATTTATCTGACGACGCTCGGCTACGATCTGGCAATCGGCGACCGGCGCGAAGAAGCGCGAAAAATCCTGCGCGAAATGGACGAGCGCGAAAAGCGCGGCGAGTATTTTCCGCAAGTTTATTTTGCCGTCATTCACGCCGGACTCGGCGAGCTTGATGCCGCCTTTGCCAGGCTCGACAAAAGCGCGGCGGAACGCGACCATTGGATGACGACGCTTCTGTTCGACCCGCGCCTCGACAATCTGCGCGCCGATTCGCGCTTCGTCGATTATGTCGAAAAAATTCGCCCGCTTCACGAATCGGAAAATAAACTGCCCGTTGTCGTCGAAGCGAAAAAAATGCAAAGCATCGAAACGAGCGCAGATAAAAAACCGGCGGCGGAAACTCAAAACGCGCCGATTGCCAGCCGCAACGCCGAAGGCATAACTTTGTCGTGGCGATTAATCGCCATCGTCGCCATCAGCATCGCGGCGATTCTGGCGCTCGTTTTGCTTTATATGATTGCGGATATGATGTAAATAAGTTCCTGATTTCAAGTTTGAAGGCTCGTTTTACTTGAAACTTGAAACCTATTGCAGTAATTTCTTGAGGGCTTTTTCCTGTTTGACGACGTGGCTCGCGCCGACGACGGCGAAAACTCTTTCGCCTTTTTCGACTTCCGCCTTTAAAAGTTTGACCATAAACCTTCCGCGAAAATTAACGGAAGCATCGGCGAGGTCGTTGGTGTATAAACCCAAATCCGGGTTCGGGTCGAAAATTTTCTGGTCGATCTTTCGCCAGTCGGCAACCGAGGGCAGATGTTTTTTGACGCTCGCTTCAAAATCCGCGACGGTTTTCGGCAAATTTTCAAAGCCCGGCGTTTTGGCGACCGCTTTCAACATCTCTTCGACCATCGCGTCGGGCGATTGCGGGTTTACTTTTTTATTATTTTCCGGCACGCGGCGCAGGATATAAAAAAGCATCACCTGTTCGAGCGTCCAGCGCCCGGTCGAGATAATGTACTTGATTTCTTCCATTCGCGGCGCGTCCAGAGATTTAATCGGAACGCCGTGTTTTTTCGCCAGAAAGCTCATCAAACCCGGCTCGCCGTATCTTTCAATCGCTTCTTTTGCCGTCGCTAAGGCGGGCGGCGTGCCGCTTTCGTTTAAAACGAGCGTCGGGCGAAATTCCAGAAACCGTTTTTCCAGCTCACTGATTTGCGGGTCGTCCGCGCGATAAGCGTGACCGATTCCGAAATATAAAAGCTCGCCGTTTCCCTTTTTGAATTTCAAAACGTACGGGCGTTTGTGCCGGATTTTCCCGTATTCCTTGTAGCTCATAATTTCCGGCTCAGCCTGCGCGAAGGTTGCCGGCGACAAAAGCATAATCGCAAAAATCAAAATCAAAAATTTATTCATATTTCGCCTCCGCGCCTGTTTCGGTCGTTACGACCGCGTAGCCGAGCAGAAAAAATCCGACCGTGACGAACAGCGGAAAAAGAAAACTGCCGCCCGCGCGACCGACAAGCGCGCTCGCGGCGAAAAACAAAGGCAGCGCCAAACCGACCAGTAACGCCGGAATCTGACGCCAGCCGCGCCAAACTCCGGCGCGGACGACGGCGACGCCGACGACAATCATCAGGACGTGGCTGAACGGATAAGCCATATCGGTGATGAAAAAAAGCGTCGATGTCCCGCGCAGGTGAGGCGCGGCGTATTGAAAAACGTCAAAACCCATCGCCAGAAATAATCCGATCATCTGCACGATGTATAAAACGCCCGCGCCGCGTCCGCTTCCGGTGGCGCGCAGATTTCTCATCGCGGTCGCCGTCGCCGCCGCGCCGAGCAGATATAAAATGCCGCCGAGACTGGTCATAAACGGATACGGACTGGGTTGGTCGAACTCAGACGCGTGAAAAAACGTTGTGAAATAGAGCATCGGGCTTAAAATCATTCCGACGATGCCGAGCATTCGATTGGTTATCAATAAGCTTTCGCGGTTGTTTTGTAAAATCATTTGCTGAACAGACATAAAAAGATTCTCCTTTTAAAATTTCACGTTTAAAGCGCATTTCCCGTTCGTCGGCGTCAAAAGCGGCTTTTTTCAATCGCTTTTGACGCCGTTTCAGAACACTAATCGTCTGTTCGCGGCAGACACGAAATATCTTTGACTTCCGTTTTGCCGACTTCGCGCATACAGAGCCATTGCCTGCCCTCTTTGGTGCCGACTTCGAAGTTATAAGTAACCGCCTGCAGCTCTTTATTTTTTTCCTTGTTTGCGGAAGGATAACAGCTGTTGGTGCTCATCCAGTAATCTTTGTTCGGCGTAAAAGTTATCCGGTCGCCCTCGATGGTGATGCGTCCGCGACGGTCGTTCCAGAGCGTCGTCGTGCAGCCGTACATCGTCGATTTAATCAGCCCGGCGTACTGAAACGTGCCGTCCGCTTTTATCTCATAGCCGATTGAGCTGCCGTATTTTGACGTCAGCGCGCCGGTCGTCATATTCTGCTCCTGCAAAATCGAGGCGCTGCCTTCGAACCATCTGCCGACTAATTCGGCGGGAACGCGCGTCTGCGCCGAAACTGAAGTAATCATTAATAAAGCCAAAATAAATCCTGCGAATAATTTCATTTTTTTTCTCCAATGTATGAATTTTTATAAATTTTCGCGCGCCCGTCTAAAGCGCGTTTTGCTTTCAATTAACTAACGCGGAATTTTTTCCGAAACATTGTCAAAAAATTTTCAAAAAATTTCCGGCAATAAAAAAAGCAGACCTTTCAGCAGTCTGCCTTTTAACTATTTTCGTCGAGTTTTTCCTTTAATCGTCCAGCCAGCGGCGCGTCATATCGCACCATATCACCAGCCCGCGCCAGGCGCCGAAGCGGTCGTAATGTTTTTCGATATGTTTGTCGTCGCAGGCGGTTTCGGCGTTGTGCTTTTTATAAAACTGCGCGCGCAGCCACGAATCCAGCGCCAGCCCGTCGTAACGCCCGATGAGCTTCAAAAGATTATCAGCCGCGTATTCGCCGACGCCTTTCACCCGTTTCATTTCCTTTTTCAGCTCCGGCGTCGGCAAATCCGTGTGCAGCCACGATTCCGGATTCAGTTCTCCGGCGGCGACTTTTTCCGCCAGTTCCTTGAAATACGGCGCGCGATAACCGGCGCGAATCTCGTCTTTATAAAATTCCGCCGTCTGAGCTGCCATCGCTTCGGCGGTCGGGAAAGCGCGTTTGCCGTCCTTTGAAGGCGCGCCGAGTTTGGCGACCAGATTCGCCGTCATTTTTTTCGTCATCGCCCAGTTGCAGTTGGTCGTGCAGAGAGTTTTGACCAAATCCTCGAAAACCGTCGGCGAGCGGACGAGCCTGCCCGCATTGTTTGCGGCAATCCACGCCAAATCTTTTTCGGATTCGACGAGCTTGTAAAATTCGTTCAAATCGTCGTCGAGCCGCAAAATGCGGCGGACGTCGCGCAGAATTTTTTCCTGCGCCTGCGGCGACGGTTTTGCGCCGGAAACTTCGATTTTAAGTTTATTGCCGGCTTCGCTGACGGTGGCGGAAACGGGCTGTTTTAAATCCGCGCCGCTGAAAACATAAGACAAACGCCAGTTTACATCGTCGATTTCAAACGGCAGAAGCTCGCTCCAGCCGTGGCTGTAAAGCGTTCGCGGAAGATTAAATTGTTTTGGAATTTCCAGATTCATAAGCGCGTAAAAGAAAAATCGTGAATAGATTTTAAACCTTCTATTCACGATTGGCGATGGTCGATTTATTATTTTCTATCTGGCTTTATTAATCGCGTCGAGCAATTTGGCGGCGAGCGCCGCGTCGACCTCGCGCAGAACGTTGTATTGCTCGCGGGCGGCTGGCTTGTTTCCGCTTAACAGGTAAATAGAGCCGAGATTGAAACGCGCTTTGGCAAACTTCGGCGCGATTTCCAGACATTTTTTCAAAGCCGCAATCGCGTTCGCATTCTGGTCAACGGCGTAATACGCATTGCCCAAAAGATAGTAACCGTCCGAATAATCGGCGTTCTGGCGCGTAAATTCGACCAAACCGGCGACGGCTTTTTTGTAATAAGCGGTCGCCTGCGCCCCCTTGTTCTGAAGCTGGTAGGCGCGCCCGAGATAGTAATTCGTTTCGCCGTCGCCCGGATTTATCGCGAGCGCCTTGTTGCAGGTTTGAATCGCCAGCGCGTATTGTTTCGTGTCGTTATAGGCGCGGCACAAATTCGTGTAGCCCATATACTGGTCGGGCAAAAGACGGACGGCTTGCTGTCCGGCGGAAATCGATTCCTGGTGACGGTCGGCGAGGCTGTAAAGCCAGCTTAAATTGATGTAATAGTTGGCGTCGTCCGGATATACGCGCAATCCTTTTCGAACCGTATTTATCGCCTCGTCAAAGCGATTCAGCATCCGGTAAACTTCCGACAGGTTGGTGTAAACGTCTTTCAAATCCGCTTTTGCCGCCAAAGCCTTTTCATACGATTGCGCGGCGTCTTCGTATTTTTTGCCGCGAAACAAAGCTTCTCCGACAAATCCCCACGATTCGCCTTTATATTTCGTGCCTTTTTCGATGGCTTTCAGACCGGCGAAACCCTGTTGCAAAAACTCGCCCAACTGGTTATGACAAAGCGCGATGAAATAATGAATATCGGCGTTTGCCGGGTCGAGCTGCGAGCCTTTCTGATACGAGGCAAGCGCGTTGCGAAAATCGTTTTTGCCGCGATAACAATCGCCGAGCGCGAGATTGAAATAAGAGCTGGAAGGCTGCGCGCGCAAAGCCTGCTGCACGTCGCGCATCGCCGAGTCGTAATCCTGCTGCCAGTAATAAGCCTGCCAGCGGATCGTGTAAACGTCGATTGGGTCAAAGCCCTGCGCCGCGCCTTCCAGAGCTTTGCTCAAATCGTTCGCCGCCTGCGAATATTCTTCCAGATAGTAATGCGAATAGCCTTTTTTATAAAAGGCATAGGAATAACGCGGCGCGAGGCTAATCGCTTCGGCATATTTAGTGACCGCCGAGCGATAATTTTTCTGGCGCAAAAAGCCGTCGCCTTCGGTCGCCAGGCGGCGCGCGCGCTCGAGCTGCTGGCGCGGCTGCGCATTTACTTCCGCCTTCAAAGCGGCAAACGTCGCCGATAACATCACGAATGTTATTAATCCAAGTAAAACTTTTTTTGCCATATAAAAAATCTCCTCAATTACTGTAAAAGAACCGGTTTCTGCGTTTTAGCTGCGACCGGCTTCGGCGTCCGCGTCACGGGCGGCGTAGTTCTGACCGGCTGAGTAGTAGTCACGACGCGCGGCGGCGGCGTTGTCGTAACGACGGGCTTTACGGTTGTCGGCTCCGTCGTTTTGTTTGTTTCCGCCACCTGCGTGTTCGCCTTATTCGTCTGACCGGTGTTGGCAACCTGCTGATTTGCCGAATTACCGGTGCTCGTGTTGGCTCTTTCCATCGTCGGCGCGGGCGTCGGCGTAACGGACGGCTGCGCCGTCGGTGCCGGCGTCGGGGTCGGTTTCGTTCCGGTGATTCCGAGCTGGTCGCCGAAGGCATATAAACCGACGCCTGCCGCCGCCAGCATCACAAACACGAGACCGCCTAAAACCGCCGCGATCGCCAAGCCTTTGCCGGATTTCTTTTTCGTTTCGCCGACGAGCGGCGCAGGCTGGTAAGCATTTTCGGTTTGCGTCCGCCCGCCAGCCGCGCCGGTTGTGCCTGTCGCCGCTGCCGTATTATACGGCGAGCCGTATTGCGGCTGCGGCTGGCGCACTTCGGTCGGAACCGAATCGAAATTCGACACAGCTTGCGTCGCGCCGACCGGCTCGCTTCCGTCTGCATTCTGGTCGAATGAAACAATCGGCACGGTCGCTTCCGGATTATAGCTTTCTTCTTTTTTGGGAATTTGCGAAGAAATTTCCGTCGGCAAAACTTCCGTTTTTTGCTGTGAAGGCAGCGACGGCAAAGACGTCGGACTCAGATTCGTGTCTTTCATCGTCGCTTCAAAATCCGTTTCCGGCGGCGGCGGCGCGATATGCAGATTTTCCGTTTTCTGTTGCGACGGCAGCGAATCGTGTCTGGTCGGCGGCAATTGCGTCGGCGGCTGCGGTTGCGGCTGCGGCTGCGGCTGGCTGACAATCGGCGTCGCGAATTGTTCGGTCAGCTGCTGCGATTGCGTCACCGGCGTTTGATTTACCGGCGGCGGCGGCTGTTGCTGCTGTTGCGGCGGCAGAGTAAACGCCATCGTTTCCGCCGACATCTTGCTTTGCATCTGCGCGTAAGCTTCGCGCAGAGCTTTCTGCATCTCGCGCGCATTCGCGTACCGCGCGTCCATACTCAGAGCCATGCCTTTAAGAATCACGTCCGAAATCAGGCGCGGAACTTCCGGGTTGATTTTGTCAATCGGCTCGGTCGGGTCGGGCAGACTGTTTAAAACGCTGTCGGCGCGCGTCAGAGCGTCGGGCGGAACCTGTGCCGTCAAAAGCTGGTAAAGCGTCGCCGACAGCGAATAAATATCGCTTTTCGCCGTCGTTCCCGTGCCGCGAATCTGCTCCATCGGCGCGTAATGCGGCGTGTAGCCGACGATGCTGCCGCCGGTCGTCGAAACGCGCGAGGCTCCCGTGTCTTTCGCCAGACCGAAATCGAGCAGGATAATATGATTTTCGTTGGTCAATTTCAGATTCTGCGGCTTGATGTCGCGGTGGACGATCGGCGGCTCGTGCGTGTGCAGGTAAGCGAGCGCGTCGAGCAGCTGGTCAGCCCAGAACAAAACCCAGTTGAGCGGAAACGGTTTGCGCGTTATCTCCAGACGCTTCGACAAATCGTCGCCCGAAATATGCTCCATCACCAGATACTGCGTCTCGTTCTCGGTAAAATGGTCGCTGACTTTCGGCAGAACTCCGTGACGCAGACGCGCCAGCGTTCGCGCTTCGCGCTCGAAAGCGTTGCGGAGCAGATCGTTGTCGGAGAAAAAAGTGCGTTTCAAGGCGACGGCGCTGCCCAGACGCTGGTCAACCGCCAGGTAAACTTCGCCCATTCCGCCTTTGCCGATAAGCTGGACGACCAGATATCGATTCTGCAACATTGTGTTTGGTGACAAGGGTTTCATTTTAATACTTCCGTTCTTTAAATTATTCGGACGCCGAAAACGCGGAAATTTGACAATGCTTTAAACCGCTTTGCATTTTCGATTTGGCAATTTTAGTTTCGATTGCGTTTCGGGCGGACGAGTTTGACTGCATCGTAACACTGTCTTTCTTTCAAAACAAGCGTATTTATTGACTTATCAATAATTTTTCGGGCGGCAGCAGCGCCGCCTGTCCCGCGTGTTGCCAGCAGCGCCCGCCGCCTTTGACGCGCCGCGAGCACGGTGTTCCTTTTTTCGTCTGCGCGCCGCAGAAATAGACGGCTTCTGCCGCCGGATTTTGCTTATCCGCAGACTTGTCGCCCGATTGTAATCGCAAATTTCCGAGCGATTTCGGGTCAGACGGATTCTGCTTTTGCGCCGGCAAGAGTGAATTGTTCGCCGCGTTCGTCGCCGTCGCAGAGTTCTGAACGCTGGCATTCGCCAAAAGTTGCTGACTTTTTTGATTCTGCGCCGCGTTTGACGAAGCGGGCGGCGGCGCGGAGGTCACCACGCTCAAAGGCTTTTCCGTTTTTCGCAAAAGCGCTCCGAAACCGAAGAGCGCGCCCAGAATTCCGACAAAGACAATCCCGCGCGGGATCCATTCTTTGAGCGCAAATTCGCTCGCGCAGCTTTCGCAAAATCTTCGACTGACGGTAATTCCCCATTTCGTGCGGTCGATTTTTTCGCCGCAATGACAACAGTATGTAGGCTTGTAAAACATAAATTTTCCTTTCGGAAGCAGAGGTTTAACGCGTCGCGTGAAAGCAGATTATAACGCACTTGACACGAGATGTTAAGGGAAATGCCAAAGACGGCGGGCAAAATGCAAAATATCAGGATTCAGGCGGGATTCAATTTTGAATCCGCTTTTTCATTTTGCACTTTGCACTCGGCATTAATGACGTTCGTGCAACCCGAGTTTCGGCAAAATGCGTCTGATTAGGTAATATTCTTTTATGCGTACATATACGATTTTATTTTTTATTTTACTTTCGATAAGTTTTCTGACAAATTCCGCTGCTGCGCAGGACGACGACGTCATTAAAGTCGATACGGCAATCGTGCGGCTGAACGTCGGCGTCGTTGACCGGACGGGAAAACCGATTACGAGCTTGAGCAAGGAAGATTTTACCGTTTACGAAGACGGCGTGAAACAGCCGATTTCGCGTTTTGAGCCGACGGTGACGCCGTTTTCGGTCGTCATGATTCTGGATATGTCCGGCTCGACGCTCGGCTTTCGCCAGACGATTCAGCAGTCGGCGATTCGTTTTATCGACGCGCTCGCGCCGGACGACCGCGTCGCCGTCATCGAATTTTACGACAAGGTAAATTTGCGCAACGATTTTACGACCGACCGCCGGATTACCGCCAATTCGATCCGCGTCGCCAACGGGCGCGGCAAGACGCAGCTTTACAAAGCGCTCGACGTCGCGCTCGAAAAACTCGCGAAAGAAGGAAAACGCCGCAAGGCGATTATCGTTTTGACCGACGGCGTCGATACGGCGCTGCGCGACAAAGACCGCGATTTTCTCGCCAACGTGAAAGAATCCGAGATGGCGACGGCAATCAAACCGGAAACCAATGAAACCTTAAATAAAATTCTGAACGACGCCGACCGACAGGGCGTGACGATTTACCCGCTCGCTCTGCCGACCGGCGACCCGGGCAAGCTCGCCGAGCCGACGCCGATTCAAATCGCCATGTATCAAGCGGCGCGCGCGCGCCTGAAAATTCTGGCAAACCGCACGGGCGGAACATTAAACGCCATCAACCGCCTCGAAGAAATGGGTAAATTTTACGCCTCGGTCGCCGCCGACATCCGCTCGCTCTACACGGTCGAATACCAGCCCGCCAACGAACGGCGCGACGGCAAATGGCGAGCGATAAAAATCGAGGTGACAAACCCCGAATTAATCGCCCGCACGCGCGAAGGCTATTTTCCCAGATGATGATTTTAGGCAGGATATAAAAAACAGATTAAGCGGCTAACTTTGCCGACTAAAATAACCGGGTAAGAGCGAAGAGGCTTCTGCTGCTGCCCGGTTATTTTAATTTTATTCATTCAAAGCGTAACTCAATATTAAATCGGGCAGGCTTTCGATATCTACCGGTTTCTGGACACAGCCGACCGCGCCCGCGTTTAATACTTTTTCGCCCATCTTGTTCGAACAGTTAGCCGAGACCGCAATTATCGGAATGTGTTTGGTGGAAAGATTCTGGCTGATGATGCGGGTCGCTTCCAATCCGTCCACAATCGGCATATTCAAATCCATCAGGATAATATGAGGCTTTTCGGAATTGCTTAATTCGACCGCTTCGACCCCGTTCGCCGCGATGATTACCTCAAAACCTTTCGAGGTAAGATAAAAATCGACCAAATCGCGATAATCATCATTATCTTCGACAATCAATACCCTTATGCTCATAAACCACCCCTTGTCTATTTTCCCGTTATCAAAACGAACGAACGACTATCTTATCATAAGCGTGAATTTTATATTAATTGCCGTCGGCAGGCAATTTAATTATTGCCCGGTTAAAAATCGAGACATTAGAAAATTCTATATTTTTGTGTTATTATCACACACATCAAACAGTGCAAATTTCTTGCACGCGTCAAAAAACTATTTAAGATGATAATTGCTTGATACAGCATAAATTTCATATCAAATCGCGGCTTAAGCAATTACTAATCAGGAAACAAAAATGAAATCCTCAAAATACACTGTTCTTTGTGTGGATGATGATAAAGACAATCTCGAACTGCTGACCTTTGTCTTCGAGCACGCCGACTTTGAAGTTTTGGCTTGTGATTCGCTGGATGAGTGTCTGAATCACGCCCGGAATAAAAATTTAGACGCGATAATTTTGGATAATCGTTTCGGCAACGAGACAAGTCTGGAAGTCTGTCAGGAGATTCGCGATTTCAACCCGACTATCCCAATTGTCTTTTACAGCGGCGAAGCCCGAGAGATTGAAATACGCAAAGTCCTGACGGCGTGTGCCGATGCCTATCTCGTTAAGCCCAATGACTTTGAAAAGCTGACGCAAACGGTCGCCGACCTTATTGAAGAAACTCAGGTAGAAGTATAAAATCTCAAGCCGCGCCGCTTCAGCCGCGAGCCGAATCCGACGCTTCTTTTCAGACAATCCGGCATTCTAAAAATCATTGCCCCAGATACTTGTCGAGCACGGGTTGAAGCTTATCACTATCGAGCGGCTTCAATAACAATTCATTGCAGCCCGCCTGGATTGCCTGCTCGTATATAAATTCGCCGGACGCCGTAAAGCCGATAATCGGTATTTCAGACGTTTCCTTAAATTGCCTGATAATTCTGGTGGCGGTTAGTCCGTCCGTCGAAGGCATCGCCATATCCATCAGAATCAAATCGGGAATTTGCTGTTTTACGCTTTCGACCGCCTTCCATCCGTCTTCGGCTTCGAGAACCCGGTAACCCAAACCCTCGAGCAGAAACCTCATCAAAACGCGCGTGTCCTTAAAATCTTCAACTATCAGAATTGTTTTTGTCATTATTTATCTTGAATCCATAATCAATAGCTATAAAACAAACTACTAAATCCTTTCTTATATTTCAATAAAAATGTATATTTCCTAATAATTACAGATTCCGAATCCGACCGGCGACAAACGCGGCGGCAAATGGCGCGCAGTAAAAATCGAGATAACAAACCCCGAATTAATCGCCCGCGCGCCCGCGCGAAGATTATTTTCCCGGATGATGATTTTTATTGCTAAGCTTGACAACTCGGGCGCAAGCTTTGTAGTCTAATTATTCGTCTTGTGCACCCGTAGCTCAGCTGGATAGAGTACATGACTACGAATCATGGGGTCGGAAGTTCGAATCTTCCCGGGTGTATTAATCTCAAATGGCTGCTAAAAAAGCAGCCATTTTTCTTTTGCGTTACAATCCATTAAGTAAAACTTCTTGGAATAAGAAGGTCTCAGGTTCGAATCCTGCTGCCGGGTGTCCCATTGATTTCAATAAGTCAGCGCGCGGCATAGAGGAACACGGCTTTAAAATCGCGAAACGGGACGCCTGTGAAGGACAAGTGAAGTCTTTTCGCACATATTATTTTCGCACATATTAAAAGGCTGGAACCGAACCTTTACCGCGGTTCCAGCCTTTGTCCTAAGTAACACTGTGGGCTATTAATTAAAAATCTTTAATAGCTGCCGCTTTCCAATTACCATCATTTCAAACTCGCCCGCCGCCGCGCTGCGGATTTATGACGCTGCCTTTGTTGAATTTTCTTTTCATTGTTTTTCTCCTTTCCAAAAGAGAAAAGCTGGCAAGTAAAGCTCAGGGGCTTGCTCGCTTTTCTCCCGGCAAAAAATAATTATTCTCCAAAGCCTTTTAACGGAGTTGAGAAAAACGCTCCCGTTTTCCACATTTCCAAATCGGGTTTGGCGCCTTCTTCGTCGCCCGTAACGGTTGCGAAAACAATCATTCGGCTGTTGCCGAGTTCGTTTTGTCTGGCAATACCGTTGTCGATAATTTTGCCGTCGGCGCCGACCGAAAATTTCAGGGCGCGAACCAATTTGCCTTTGCGCAGAACCTTGATTTCGTATTCGCCCGGATTTTTATCCATTCGGAAAGATTCGGGGTGATTGTCCGGCTCTTCGCGGTTATAAACCAATGTGTTCGTGAAAATGAATTTTTGCTGTTTCCAGTTAAATTTGGAATCGTCGAAAGTCGAAATCGTCGTTTCGCCGAGCCAGGTGCCCTTGCTCGTGTCTTTGGTATTGGAAATTTCTTTGCCCTTATAAAACAGGTGCGCCGAGACTTCGCCCTGCACATCGCCGCGAAACCACAGCGACGCCGCCAAAGGCGCAAATTCTTCCTCATAGCCTTCTACGGGCTCACGCGTGTAAACCTGACCGATCGGAAGTCGCCAATCATAATCGACATAATAGCCGAAATGCTGTTTGCCGTTCGGGTCGACGCCGCCCGCAAAAAATTTATTAACTTTGACTTTGCCCGCGAAAAGCTGTTGATTTTTTCCGGCAAGCTCGTCTTTGAGGCTGATTTTTAAATCGTATAAACCGATTTCCCGCGCCAGCTGTTCTTCGGGCAAATCCTGCCCGCAATTTTTGACCTGCCACCATCCGTCGGCGCCGGCTGCGCCCGAATCGCAATCGAACTTGAGCCACGCTTTGCCGTCGGGTTTGGCGAATTCGACGACGAGCTGCCCGCCTTCGGAAATCGGACCGTTGACGCGAAAATCCATCTGCGGCGTCCAGCCCCAAATCGCGTAGCCGCGTTTTTCGATTTCCTCGTAAGTTCCCGTCCGGCGCCGGGCGTAAATGTGTATCGAAGTTTTGTCTATCGTCGCCGCCGTCGCTTCCGCCGCAGCAACGGTCGCCGTAAAAATTAAGCCCGCCAGAAAAACTGCCAGATTTATACTGCACAAAAAATTTTTAATCATTATTTTTTCCTCTCTTTAGTTTATGAATTTAAAAGTTTATAAATTTAAATTAATTGAATGCCGAATTCGGCGCTGAGCCGTAGCCGTTTTTGACGCGCGCGCCGCCGAGCTTTTTATCGCCCTGAAAGCTGTAACAGGTCACTTTCCACGTTTCATAAATGCCGCTTCTTCCGGTTGTTACTGTGCACATCACGGGCGCGGCGTCGAATTGTTCGGGTTTATCCAGATATTTGCCGCCGCGTCCGTAAACGTTTGTGCCGATGCGGTAAGTTTCGTTGAAATATTTCAAGCGGTCGCCAGTCAAAAATTTCGTATAAGGCTCCCATTTAGCGTTATCGATGGCGACGGCGTTTTCCATCGAGTTGTCGGCTTGTTTGGTGATGGCG
>DASVRL010000019.1:0-10961 GCA_036388635.1 Pyrinomonadaceae bacterium | reverse complement strand
GCCCGCGGTTTTCGAGCTTTTAATCAGCTGCGGAATGTCTTTCAATTTACCGTTCGGCGACAGGTTGACCGTCGTCCTTTCAGGCGCCGAACTTGCCTCCGAAAATTTGTTTTGAGCTTTTGAAGGCTGAAAATAAAAAAGGCAGGAGACCGAGAAAACGAGACTCAACAGAACAAGCAAAGATATTTTTTTCATAATTTTTCTGAATTTGTTTGGCGGAAATAACTTAAATTTCTCGCGGTAAATAAACAATGCGGGAGAACCACGACTTTTTACTGAAAAAAGACGGAATGGATATATTCGGCTGAACGGTGCTTAATTCAGCTTCAATATAAATGCGGATTGGTCGGTTGTCAAGAATTTTTCGGACGCAATAGAAAAAGGCTTCGCCTGACGGTCAGCGAAGCCTTTTACTATTTTAAATTATCTTCAAACTGCTGAAGAGAAATAATGCTCCCGAAACGATTTGAACGTTCGACCTACCGCTTAGGAGGCGGTTGCTCTATCCAGCTGAGCTACGGGAGCAAACGATTTTAGATTTTAGATTTTAGATTGGCGATTGTCCAGAAGTTACGGCAAAAATAAAATTAATCGCTGCGCTCACTTTGCGCTTTGCATTTTCAATTCGGCATCGACTACGTATCGTATCGTAATAAAGAACTGACGTTGTAGCCGTTAAACTTGGCGCGCCCGTTCAGAAAATTTAATTCGACGACGAACGACAGACCGACGATCTTGCCGCCCAAGCCTTCGACCAAATCGACGACCGCTTTCGCCGTCCCGCCGGTCGCCAGCAAATCATCGACAATCAACACGCGATGACCTTCGCCGACCGCGTCGCGGTGCATTTCCAGCGTGTCCTGACCGTATTCCAAATCATACGAAACCGAAACTTTATCGGCGGGCAGCTTTTTCGGCTTGCGCACGGGCACGAAACCGGCTTTCAGGTGATAGGCGAGCGGCGCGGCAAAGATAAAACCGCGCGATTCGACGCCGATAACCGTGTCGATTTGCTGCCCCTCAAAGCCGTCAGCCAGCGCGTCAATCGTCTGTTTTAAGCCGTCGGCGTCTTTTAAAAGCGTCGTAATGTCGTAAAAATTAATACCTTCTTTCGGAAAATCCGGCACTTCGCGGATAAGCTGTTTTAAATGTTCCATTTTTTAGTGAAAAGTTAAAAACTAACAGTGAATAGTGGATTTGTAATTTTCACTATTCACCGTTCGTTTTTAACTTGTCTTTACCTTTCAATTCTAAATCTTTACCTTTCAATTCTAAATGATGAATAAAGCTTACCGGGTTCTAAGACCAATTCTTCGATGTGCTCGACTTTGGAAAATGTCGGACCGGTCAGCAATTCGTGTTTAAAGCCTTCGACCGCCTCGGCTTTGCCTTCGGCGAAAGCTTCGACGCGACCGTCTTCCAGATTGCGCACATAGCCTAGAACCTGATGCCGCGCCGCCGCGCGCTGCACGAAAAACCTGTAACCGACGCCCTGCACGAGCCCGCTGATGAAGAATTTTCTGGCGACAACCATTTATACATTTAACATTCAACATTTAACATTTATCAATTCGGAATTTGTTAAATGATAAATGTTGAATGTTGAATGAAATTATCCGAGCGCGTCGAGGCATTCGGACAGGCTTCTCTGCCGGCAGGTGTAAATCGGCGTGCCGCGCAAAGTAAAACGGCTCGCCTGCGTTTGCCGCAGCTCTTCGGCTAAAGTCAGAAAATCTTTCGGCTCGTCCGTCTCAAACGAGATGATAAATTCCTGCTCGCTAAAGCCGAAGGCGTGCGTCAGGTGAATTTTTATGTTCTGAAACTTTTTGCCGACCATAAAATTTTCTTCAATCATCGTTTCGCGTTCTTCGTCCGGTTTGGCATACCAATCGCGATGTTTCGCGCACGGGTAAACGAAGTGATATTTTTTCTCGCCCGCCTTGATGTGATAACGGTCTTCGCAGCCGCCGTTTTCCGTCGGCGGAATAAACATCATTTTTTTGGTGACGGACAGATAATTGTCGGTCGTTTCCAGAAAGCTGCCGAGATTTGTGCGATAAAGCTTTGCCGTCATATCCTGCAGCAAATCGAGCGAATCGCCGATGCGCCAGAACATCAAATCGGCTTTCGAATCAAAACCGACCAGCGAATAGCTGAACAATAAAAATTCGCGCCTGAAATCGTTGTAGACGCTTTCAAATTCCTGTTTGAAAAGAGTTTTCGTTTCCGCGTCGCGCTTGCGCCAGTCCGGGCTGACGCGAAAAAAGATAAAATTGACAAACTGTTTTTCGATGAGCGGAAACTGTTGAGGCTCGCGGTTGTCCGAAACAAGCCGCAAAGACTTGTTTTCAGGCGCGTCTTTTTTCAATTCGACTAATTCCATAGTTTGATAATCGGTCTTTGGTTTCCGGGTCTTTAGGTCTTCGATTTTATTTGCTCGACGAGCGTAGAGCTTAATTTTTTTGCGAAGACCGAAAGCCGAAAGCCAGAGACCGTTTCCGAATCTAAAATTAGAACATCTGCTCGTCCGCCGTCGGACCGTAGACGGACGGAAGCGGCACGTCGTTGAGCCGCAGGTAAACCGAAAGCTGCCCGCGATGATGAATCAGGTGATTTAAAACCATCGAGCGGACGACCATCGCTTTCGGCATTTCCAGCAAAACTTTTTCGCCGTTTCTCAATTGCCAGTTGCGCATCAAATCCGCGTCGGACGCGTTTTGCAGAAGCTCGACCGAATCGTTGATGGTTTTATCGAACAGCTCGACCAGTTCCGTCGAGCTGTTTAAAGTCACAGGTTTATAATCGGATTTGGCAAAGTCCAGCTCGTCCTGTGTGACGATTGAGCGCGTCCATTGAGAAATTTCCGCGACGTGCGTCGCCAGCCGTCCGAGCTTCATCGACTTGGCGTGCGGCTGCCATTCAAAACGGTCGGGAACTCTTTCGAGCATCTTTCGCGTCGATTGCGCCTCGTGTTGAAGCTCCTGCGCTAAAATCTGACCTAAATTCATATTTTCTCCGTGACTAAATTTTTGAATTTGAGAGAGAAATTTAACCCGCTTATTGTGCCAATTTTTCGGCTCAATGTCCAAAGCAGAACGAATCTTTCCCGATAGATAATTTTCCATCGGATTTCGAGGCGGAATTTAACGGCGGATTTATTCTCCGCCGCCGGCGCGGAAAGCCTTTGCATCGCCCGGCAATTTATTGTATAAGTGTTCGGCAATTTATTATTTAAAAATGAGGTTCTCCACATGAACAAAAAAAAATCGCCTGCCGAAAAACCTCCGAAAACAGCTAAAAACGACCGAATAAAATCGCTTCCCGGTTTGAGCGGCTCGCCGGGCACGCAGTTTGCCGGATATGCTTCGATATACGGAGCGTTCAACCCGCCGCCCGCTACGGGCAGCGACGGCGATGAAGAACTGTTTTACTGGTTCGTCGGGGCAAAGGATTATGCGCAGCGACCGACTATTTTATGGACTAACGGCGGACCCGGCGCCAGCAGTTTCTGGGGCTTCTTTCTGGAGAACGGACCTTTTGAAATTGACGATAAAGGGACGGTTACGCCGCGCCCCGATGGCTGGAACAATTACGCTAATTACATGATTTTCGAGCATCCGTTGAGCGTCGGACTATCCTTCGCCGAAGACCCGGAGGCGCTGCCGAAGGACGTCAAAGCCGGTAGCCGGCAGCTCTACCAGGCTTTGCTCGACTTTATGACTAAACATCCCGAAATTGCCGCTAATCCGCTGATTCTGGCTGGCGAATCTTACGCCGGAACTTATTTGCCGCTGCTGTCGGAGGCAATTCTCGACGGCAATGCCTTTCCCGCCTCAAAGTTAAATTTAAAGGGTACGGTATTGCTCGACGCGTGGGTCAATCCGCCTGTTCAGATGGCTACCGGGACGACTTACGCCTTCAATCACGGTTTGATTTCGGCGCATGAAAAAACGGTGCTTGACCACAGTTACACGGACTCCAACCTGTCGAAAATTAATGACGCCATCCAGGGCATCTGCGGGCTTTATATGACCAACATCGCCCAGCTTGCCGACCCTTCGACCGATGCGATGGTAGCCTACTTAAACCGTAACGACGTGCGAGAGGCGATTCACGCCAAGAAAGGTCCGCCGATGGCTCTGTTTTCAGAAGCTATCTCGGAGCTTTACGCCGGCTGCGTGAATGACTCCTTCGCCGACACGGTGCAGGAGCTTCTCGGCAAAAAGCTGCCGATTCTGGTTATCTCCGGACTAAATGACGCAAAGGATTGTAATTTTCTGGGCACCGACGCCTGGCTGAATCTGCTTGAGGGCAGCGCCGCGCTGAAATTCAAGCTCGCTCCGACCAGCCGTTGGGAGGCTCCCGATTCGGCTTCACAATCGCAGGTGCTGGGCTATATTCAGGACGGCGGACTGCTGTGCTGGGTGAAAGTGCTGAATGCCGGTCATATGGCGGCGATGGACCAGCCGCGAATCATTCAGTTGATTCTGGATAAATTATTGAGCGAGGATTGATCGGTGCGGGAGCAATTCGACTCGAGCTTTAAACGAAATCAATAACAATATAAAAAAGGGCGACTCGAGCAGTCGCCCTTTTTTATATGAATTGTCCCGGAATCCGCTAAAACGGTAAAAAGTTGAGCGTCGAGAACGGGAAATTGGAGATGTTCGGAAAGACGAGCGGAAGGTCTGCCGCCGACAAGCCGAACCAGCGCGACAGAGTCGCCGCGTAGGCTTCGACCGGAACGGACGGAATAAAACGTCCGCGCGAGTCGGCGTCGTCCGGACCGCTGTTGACGAGCGTCGGAAAAACCGAGCCGTTCGCCGTCTGTCTGCCGTAGAAATCGCCGCCCAGAACCGAGCCGCCCATTACCAGATGATGTCCGCCCCAGGCGTGGTCGGTGCCGACGTTTGTGCCGGAACCGGCTGGATTGAACGTGCGATTGAAATCGGACATCGTAAAAGTGGTGACGTCGGCGGCGATGCCCTGCGCGACGGTTTCGTCGTAAAACGCCTTCATCGCCTGGCTCACCTGCGTCAGAAGATTGCCCTGACCGTTCAATTGTCCGCTGTGCGTGTCGAAGCTGCCGACATTGACGTAGAAAATCTGACGGCTCATGTTCAGCTGCGTGCGGAATTTCATCAATTTCGCCACCTGCGCCAACTGGTTGCCGAGCGTGGTCGCCGGAAACGTCACGGTCAGCGTCGGATTCTGGCTGAGCTGCTGGCTGACGTTGACGGCTTGCTGCGTCAAAACGCTCGTCGTCTGTATCATCGAATAATTTAAATCCGCCGTACGGATATTATCCATTGCCGTTTTCCGCGCCGTTTCGTCGGCGGCGGTGCCGAAACCGTTTAAGGTCAAAACCTGATTAAGCGGCGTCGGCGCGGCGGCGACAATCAGTGGAGCGGTATTATTACCGATGTTGAAAACCGTCGCTCCGGCAATCGAAGTCACCGTCGGAATCGCGGCGCCCGGATTTAAAGCGCCCGTCCGGTCGGCGACGCGCCCGCCCCAGCCGGTCGTCGAACGATAACTCGAAATCGCCGTGCGAAACTGCTCGACCTGGTCCGAATGCGAAAAAAGCTGCATCGGACGCGGCGCGCCCGCCTGATACTGCGCGCGCGTTATCGGCTGGACAAGCGTTCCGACGTTAGTCACGACGGCGAGTTTTCCCTGTCCCCAGAGCGTATGCAGACCGGTCAAAGACGGATGCAGACCGAATTCCAAGCCGCCCATCGCCGGCGGCATAATCGGCAGCAGATTGGCTTGCGGTATCGCCAAGCCCTGCGCCTGTCGCCCAGCCGCGTATTGGGCATAGCCTTCGTTATGTTTCGGAACGACCATATTGTTGCTGTCGTTGCCGCCCGACAGGAAAACGCAGACCAAAGCTTTATATCCTTCGGTCGGTTCGAGATTCTCTGCCGTTCTCTTCTGCGCCAGCGCGCTGACCATCCCGAAATGCCGCATCTGCGTAGCGATTGCCGCCATGCTCAAAGCGCGACAAGATGTTTTCAAGAATTCCCTTCTACTTTTCATAATTCTCCTAATTTGTCCGTCGTCCTTCGCCCTTTGCCCTTCGCTGGTTGAATGAAAATCGCATTCTCGAATTTATTTCAACCAACCACCGGCGGCGGGCGAAGAACGACCGACTGATAACTATCTTTGCACTTGAAATTGCGGCGAAGTCGCCACTAAATAAACGGCGGTGCGGGCGCGTTTCAGCCCCGCGTCCGATGTCGCCACGGCTTGCACGGCAGTCAATATATAACTGCGCATCTGCGGTGACATCGCGCCGTGCATCATTTCGCGGTTCAGCGTGTCCACCAGAGCCGCTCCGGTCGGATCGGAAGTCGCCAGCGTCTGCAATCGCGCCAGGTCAATCCGCGTTCCGCAGGGCGTGTAATTACCGGCAGCGGCGTTGCCGACGACGGTAATGCCCGTCCCGCCGCCCACTCCCGGACCAATCATCTGATGAACAAAGTTCGGACGTTTCAAAGCCGTTCCGGTCGAGAAAATCCCGAATTCCGGTCCCGCCAGCGGCGTGTTCGGAATAACGTAATCCATCGGATAATAATTGAATACGCTCGGCGGATTGTAAACGTCCTGGTCAAGCGTCAGAGTGACGTTGTTTATCATTCCGTCGCTCAGCCCGCCGCAATTTTCGGCGACCACCGGATTGGCTTGCGCCGCCGGATTAAACGGGCGCAGGAAATTCGTGACATACAATACAGGCTCGCGCAAATGCCCGTAATCGGGGTCGGTTTTAACGTTGCCGCGCGCTTCCGGGTCGAGCAGAATCGCCCTGACAACCGCTTTCATATCGCCGCGAATGCCGCCGCCGTTATTATTGAAAACGCCGGCGACGCGTCCGACATAGGCGGGCGTCGGGTTGCTGGTGACCAGCTGCTGGATAAGCAGTTTGCTGACGAACGGACCGACGTTCGGATGATAAAAGATATTATCGAGCGCCTGTTTCATATCTAGCTCCGGCGCTTGCCCGGCGGGAACGATCGCAGACGAGCCCGGATAACTCAGAATCTGTTTGGAACCCGGATCGTGATTCGCCGGGTTGACGACTATCATCGGGTCGATAAAGTTTACTGCGTTCAAAGTTCGGTTCGGGCATTGCGCGCCCGAGACTTCGCAGAATGTCCAGCCGGTGAAAACTTTTGTGAAACCGTTGACGGTCGACTGGTCATAACTCGGAATCGGGTTGCCGCTTCCGTCCAATTTGACGGTGCCGTCCTGATTGAGCATATACACGCCGATAGAAAACAGCTGCAAAATCTCGCGCGCGTAATTTTCATTCGGACTCTGCCGCGTGCTAATCGCCATATCCAGATAATTGCCCATCGCCGGATTCAGCGTCATTTCCTCCATCAGGTTGCGGTAGTTGCCGAAAGCATTGCGGTCGAGAATTTCGATGTAGCGCAGCATTCGCGACGGCTGGACGGTTTCGCGTCCCGAGACCACCCAGATTTGACTCAGCGCCCACGAAACGCGCCGCCGGAGCTGCTGGTCTTCGCCGTAAAGAGCTTCTTTGTAAAACCATCTCTGGAGCGGATACATCGTGTAACCGTCGCGGTTGCACGCAGTTCCCGTGCCGCACGTCGCAATGGGAATTGTCGGCATCAGCGGCAGATTCGGATACGGAAACGTCGAATATCGGATAGCGCCGTTGGCGTTGCGTTTTTCTTCCATCTGCTCGGCAATCCAGGTCGGATAACTGATGCGGCGCAGACGGGTTTCAAGCGAGGCTTTCGGACCGAAAGTCGCCTGCTCCATAAAGCGCACGCGGTCGCCCGCCCACGGCAAGCCGACGATCGATTCGGTCGAGCCTTCGACGGGCGGATTTTCCGGCATCGGCGTCGGAAAGGCTCCGGGGTCGTCCTGAATTTTTCCGCCTTCGTGCCCGATGGCGACGCGCACGCGGTTGCTCGACATACCGCGCCAGGTGACGCGCATCAGAACGTCGCCGACATTGCCGAGCTGACCGTTCATCCGGACGGTCAGAGCGTAAACCCATTTACGCTCAGCCGTCTGTTCAAACGAAACGATTTCGAGCGGATAGCGATAATACTGCGCGTCTTGAAACTCGGCGCGGAAAGCCGTCGCGCCCTCGTCGTCCATTAACTCTTTCAGATTCGTGACGAACACCGTAATGCGGGTTTTCGTCGTCGGCTGAAAAACGCTGGCGGAAGTAAGTCCGCCGCGCGTCGGCTGCGCCGTCAAAGCCCGGGTCGAATCCGGCTGGCTAATTAAAATCGGCGCGTCTTCATATAAAGACTGCGCCGAAACGTTTAAACTGGAAATTAAGCACAAAAAAACGCCGAGCAGCACAAACAACGTGCGCCAGCTGCGACCGACAAAAGAAAGTCGTAACATCGAATTTTCCTCCGGGGCTCCTTAGGCAAGCCGAATCAGAAACTCTTAATAGGGACTATACAGAATAACAGTTGGGCAACAAGAATAAAGATTTTTATACCTCTTTTCGAGAGAAAAATCAAGAAATTTTGAAAAAAATGTTGACAAATTTTACCGGCGGCTCTTAATCTTGATTAAATCGCAGTCTGACATCCCCCAAAATCGCCCAACATTCTACGAGGTCAAAGGTCAAGGGTATGAAAAATTCGTCTTCCATCCTACGTCGTCGCGGCGTTAAGTTTTCCGTCACCAGTTGTTTATTTCTTTCCGCATTGTTTTTTTTCGCTTTCCGTCATCAACCGACCGGACGGGCGCAACAAGATGAAATCAGTCCCGAGGCAGTTCGTTTTGCCGAAAATTTCGACGGCGTCATTTCGCCGGCGCTTCCCATCGGCTGGACGACATCCGTCACCGGAGCCAACTCGCTTTTTACGACCACGGTCGCGACGCCCGACACACCGCCGAACGCCGTTGTGACAAATAATCCGGCGAGCGCCGGTGCAGCCGAAATCAGCTCGCCGAGCATCACGCTCGGCAATCTTCCGACTCGTTTGTCTTTCCGGCACCTTTATAATACCGAAACGCAGGCGGGTTTTGACGGCGGCGTGCTGGAAATCAGCATCGCGGGCGGAGCCTTTCAGGACATTCTGGCGGCGGGCGGAAGTTTTTTGAGCGGCGGCTATGTTCAGGCGATCAGCGGCAATGCGACGGGCAATCCGCTTATCGGAAGACAGGCGTGGACGGGAAATTCGGGAGGAAGTTATATCCTGTCGCTCGTCAATCTGCCGACGAGCGCCGCCAATCAAGCCATCAGACTGCGCTGGCGCTACGGCACGGACGCGGTCGGAAGCGGCGTCGGCTGGCGAATCGACAGCATTCAGATAACCGAAGAAGCGAGCGCGGCAGTCGTCGGATTTTCAGAAACTTTTGACAATGGGACCGCGCCGCAACTGCCGCAAAACTGGTTTGCGGCAGTCACCGGCACAGGCGCGACAGCGTTCGCCACCAACACGACGAATCCGAGCAGCCCGCCGAACTGCGTTTTCACAAACGACCCGGCGACCGTCTCCACCTCCGAAATCATTTCGCCGGTCATCCGAATCGGAGCCAACTCGCCGAAAGTAATTTTCAGACACTTCTATAACTCCGAAGGCGGCTTTGACGGCGGCGTGCTGGAAATCAAAATCGGAAACGGGAATTTTCAGGACGTCATCAGCGCGGGCGGCTCGTTCGTCAGCGGCGGCTACAACCGCACTCTGAGCACTTGCTGCGGAAATCTGCTTGGCGGACGGTCGGCTTGGTCAGGAAACAGCGCCAGTTACATTACGACGGAAGTCAATCTTCCGCCCGCCGCTTTCCGGCAGCAGGTTCAATTTCGCTGGCGGCACGGCACGGACAGCTCGCAAGGCGGCACCGGCTGGCGGATTGACAACGTGCTGGTGACAAACGCCGTGACGGGCGAAAACCCGAACGCGATTGCTTTTTCAAACGTCGGCACCGCTTCGCCGTATCCGAGCGAAATTCAAATTTCGGATTTGCCCGGCAAAGTCACCAGAGTCAGCGTTAACGTGACGAATTTTTCGCACACCGCGCCGGACGACGTCGATTTGCTGCTGGTCTCGCCGAGCGGTCGAAGCGTCGTTTTGATGTCTGACGCCGGCGGCAATAACGGCGTGAGCAACCTGAATTTATCTTTCGAAGACAGCGCGACCGATTCGCTGCCGGATAATACGCCGCTGACGTCCGGAAATTATAAACCGACCGATTTCGACGCGGGCGATTCATTTCCCGCGCCTGCGCCCGCCAATGCGCCGACCGGAACAAAACTGAACGCATTTTTCAACGACCAGCCGAACGGAGCGTGGAAATTGTTTGCGGTTGACGATACGGGCGCGAATGCGGGCGACATTTCCGGCGGCTGGAGTCTTGTCATCGACACTTCGACGTCCGCCATCGGCATTCCCGCCGTCGGAACGTCAGACCCGTATCCATCGGAAATTTCGGTTTCCGGTCAATCGGGTTTGGTGTCCAAAGTCACCGTCGGCGTGGAAAATTTCAGTCACAGTTCGCCGGACGACGTCGATTTGATGCTGGTCGCGCCGAACGGTCGAAAAGTCGTTCTGATGTCTGACGTCGGCGGCGTAAACGAGGTTAATAATGTATCTCTGACTTTTGACGACGGCGCGGCAAACTCGCTGCCCGACGACACCACCCTGACCTCGGGCAACTACAAACCGACCGATTTTGAGGCGAATGACGCTTTCCCCGCGCCCGCGCCGCAGGGAGCGGCAACCGGCAGAATGCTTTCAGTTTTGAACGGCAGCGAGCCGAACGGCGCCTGGCAGCTGTTTCTGGTTGATGATAACGGCAATAACACGGGCACCATAAATGCCTGGACTCTCAACGTCCAAACGTCGCCGAACGCGATTTCGATACCGTCAAGCGGCGCGGCGGAACCGTATCCGTCGAACGTGTCGATAACCGGTCAACAGGGTTCGGTCACGAAAGTCACCGTCGCTTTGAATAATTTCAGT
>DASVRL010000018.1:0-16854 GCA_036388635.1 Pyrinomonadaceae bacterium | reverse complement strand
ACCAAATTAAAGCGGCGGTCAGCGGAACCGTAAAATAACGCGGAATGCCGAAAAGCTCGGAAGCCTGCGCGATGCCGACGAATTCCGAGATAATGACGCCCGTATTCGCAATCAAAATCGCCAGCATCACGAGCGCCGTCCAGCGCACGCCGAACTGCTCGCGGATTAAATCCGCCAAGCCCTGCCCGGTCACGATGCCCATCCGCACGCACATTTCCTGCACGATGATAAGACTGACCGTCATCGGGAGGAAAACCCAGAGCAGCGAGTAGCCGTAAGCGGCGCCGACGGTCGAATAAGTGGCGATTCCGCTGGCGTCGTTGCCCGCGTT
Source organism: Pyrinomonadaceae bacterium (assembly GCA_036388635.1). Classification (GTDB taxonomy): domain Bacteria; phylum Acidobacteriota; class Blastocatellia; order Pyrinomonadales; family Pyrinomonadaceae; genus JALZHR01. The sequence goes on along the minus strand of DASVRL010000018.1, from coordinate 16,523 downwards.
GGCGGCGATGATTCCGGGACCTAAAACGGCGAGATAGGCGAGCAGGCGACTATTTGACGAAGACAGACCGCGACGCAGACGCTCGCGCGAGCGACGCAGATTTAGCCCGATTTTTTTGAGCGCTAAACGCGTTTCTGCCATTTCTTCTACTGTCACCGTCTTTCATATTTTTTAGTGAAAAGTGAAAAGTGAATAGTTAATAGTAAATCGTTATTCGTTCGCGCGCTTCTTACTTTCTCCGGTTAAACTAAAGCTGTAATTACGGAACGGCTTCAATTCACTTTTCACCGCTTAACGATTGTCGAAACTTGAATATAGCGCGATTGAGCGAAAGTGGAAAGTTCAAAAGTAAAATTATTTGAAATATAAAATTCGGCGCGGAAATGATACTCTAAACCTTAGATATTAATATTTAAAGCGCGAAGTTATTAGAATCCGAAATCTGCGCGGACGGCTAGATGAATTTTTTTACTAAAAGGCGGAACTGCTTGAGTTTTTCGATTTCCGTTTTACAATATAAGTTTGATTTACACGGCAATTTTGAATCTATCTGCCACAATTAAAAATATATGACACACAATCTTTTTAATACCAGACAAACATTTAAAACGGGCAACGGCGAAGACGGCTTTTTTTACAGCCTGCCGCAGTTGGAAGCCGAAAGCGTCGGCGCGGTTTCGCGCCTGCCGATTTCGATTCGCATCGTGCTGGAGTCGGTTTTGCGAAACTTTGACGGAAAAAAAGTGCAGGAAAAAGACGTCCGCAATCTGGCGAGCTGGGCGGCGAGCGGCGAGCGGGTCGAAGAAATTCCTTTCACCGTGGCGCGCGTTCTTTTGCAGGATTTTACGGGCGTTCCGCTGCTGGTGGATTTGGCGGCGATGCGTTCCGCCGTCGAGCGTATGAATCGCGACACGAAACTGATCGAGCCGCTCGTGCCGGTCGATTTGGTGATTGACCATTCGGTTCAGGTCGATTATTCGGGCAGCGAAGCGGCGTACCAGCGCAATATGGAGATCGAGTTTAACCGCAACGAGCAGCGCTATCGCTTTCTGAAATGGGGTACGCAGGCGTTTAACGGCTTCGGCGTCGTGCCGCCCGGAATCGGCATCGTTCACCAGGTCAATCTCGAATATCTGGCGAAAGGAGTTTTCGAGCGCGAAGGCGTTTATTTTCCGGATACTCTGGTCGGCACGGACTCGCACACGACGATGATTAACGGCTTGGGAATCGTCGCGTGGGGCGTCGGCGGCATCGAAGCCGAAGCGGGAATGCTCGGTCAGCCGGTTTATTTCCTGACGCCGGACGTCGTCGGCGTCAATCTTTCGGGCGAGCTGCCGCAGGGCGCGACGGCGACGGATTTGGTTTTGAGAATTACGGAAATGCTTCGGAAAGCGAAAGTCGTCGGCAAATTTGTCGAATTTTTCGGCGAAGGCGCCAGTTCCTTGCACGCGACCGACCGCGCGACGATTGCGAATATGGCTCCCGAATACGGCGCGACGATGGGATTTTTCGGCGTCGACGACAAGACGCTGGAATATTTTCGCGCGACGGGACGCGAGCGTGAGCACATCGAGACGATTAAGAATTATTACGAGGCGCAAAAGATATTCGGCATTCCGCAGGAAGGCGATGTCGATTACACGGTTACTTTGAATCTGGATTTGGCGACGATTACGCCCGCGGTCGCCGGACCGAAACGACCGCAGGACCGCATCGAGCTTTCCAATCTGGACGACCGTTTCAAAGAGCTTTTCACGCACTCGGTCGCCGAGGGCGGCTACGGGAAAAATTCGGCGGATTTGGAAAAACGCTTTATGGTGACGATGGGCACGCGGACGGCGAAAACCGTCGCGGGCGGCGGTTCGCAGAATCCGCTTTCGGTCCCGCTGCCCATTTTAAATTCGCCGGTTCAGGGCGATTTAATCAGCCGGAAGAACACGAACGTGACGACCGAAGTCGAGATGATGAACAACCGCCCAACGCCCGACCGCGTCGAGCAGACGGCGGAAGATTCCCCGACGCAGACGACGACCATCGGTCACGGCGACGTTTTGATTGCCGCCATTACAAGCTGCACGAACACGTCGAATCCGTCGGTCATGATTGCCGCCGGAATCGTGGCGAAAAAGGCTTCGGAAAAGGGAATGAAAGTTCCGCCGTATGTGAAAACTTCGCTCGCGCCCGGCTCGCGCGTCGTGACGGAATATCTGGAAAAAACCGGCTTGCAGAAATATCTGGACGAAATCGGCTTTAATCTCGTCGGTTACGGCTGCACGACCTGCATCGGCAATTCCGGACCGCTCGATTCGGGCATCGAGGAAGAAATCGTCGAGCACGATTTGGTCGCCGCTTCCGTTTTGTCGGGCAACCGCAATTTTGAAGCGCGCGTTCATCAGAATATAAAAGCTAATTTTCTGATGTCGCCGCCTTTGGTCGTCGCTTACGCGCTGGCGGGAACCGTCGTCAGAGACGTTTATCTCGAACCGCTCGGAAAAGATAAAGACGGCAACGACGTTTATCTGAAAGACATCTGGGCAAGTCTGGACGAAGTCAAGGAACTTCTGCAAGCCGCGTTCGAGCCGGAAACCTACAAACGGCTCTACAGCGAATTTGCCGAGCAGAATCCTTTATGGAACACGATTCCTTCGACGACCGGCGCGGTTTACGAATGGGACAGGGAATCGACCTACATTCAGGAGCCGCCGTATTTTGAAGATTTTTCGATGAACGCCGGAAAATTTTCGAACATCGAAGGCGCGCGCGCGATGGCGATATTCGGCGATTCGGTGACTACCGACCACATCTCGCCCGCCGGTTCGATAAAGCCGAACTCGCCCGCCGGACTTTATTTGCAGGAAAAAGGCGTCGAGCCGCAAAACTTTAATTCCTACGGCTCGCGGCGCGGAAATCACGAAGTTATGGTGCGCGGCACCTTTGCCAACGTCCGCATCAAAAATATGATGGTCGCGCCGATTGAAGGCGGCTTTACCAAACATCAGCCCGACGGCGAAGAAATGTCGATCTACGACGCGGCGATGAAATATATGGAAGCCGGCACGCCGTCCGTCGTTTTCGCCGGGCAGGAATACGGAACGGGCTCGTCGCGCGACTGGGCGGCGAAAGGCACGCGGCTGTTGGGCGTGAAAGCCGTCGTCGCGCAATCGTTTGAAAGAATACATCGCTCGAATCTGGTCGGAATGGGCGTTTTGCCTTTGCAGTTTAAAGAAGGCGAAAGCGCACAATCCTTAGGAATCGACGGCACGGAAACCTTTGATTTAATCGGGCTTGACGGCGCAATCAAACCGCGTCAGGAAGTAACTTTGCGCATCACGAAGGAAACGGGCGAAACGCAGGAAGCGACTTTAATCCTGCGCATCGACACTCCGATCGAAGTCGAATATTTTCAGCACGGCGGAATTCTGCCGTATGTTCTGCGGCAATTGTTAAACAACTAAGATGTTCAGATAGTGAAACGATGAACGCAGAGAAACGATGAACGCCGAACGCGCGAATTGCATATTCCGCGTTCCGCCTTCATCTTTCATCGTTTGTTTTATTGCAATGATAACCACCATCGCTTTCGACGCCGACGACACGCTCTGGCACAACGAGCGTCTTTTTCTCTCCATCAAGGACAAATACAAAAGCCTGCTCGCCGAATACCGCGACGGCGACTGGATAGAACAACGCCTCGACGAAGCCGAATCGCGCAACATCCAGCATTTCGGCTACGGCATCAAAGGTTTTACGCTCTCGATGATTGAAACCGCCTGCGAGCTGACCGAAGGTCGCATCACGGGCGACAAAATTCTGGAGATTATCAATTTTGCCCGCGAGATGCTCGCCGCGCCGATCGACGTGCTCGAAGGCGTCAAGGAAACAATCGAAGCCCTTTCCAACGAATATCGCCTGATGGTCATCACGAAAGGCGATTTATTAGACCAGGAAGCAAAGCTGGCGCGCAGCGGCTTAGGCGATTATTTCAAGGCGTTTGAAATCGTTCCCCGGAAAGACCGCGGAATTTATAAATACATTCTCAGGCGGCATCAAATCCAGCCCGAAGAATTCGTGATGGTCGGAAATTCGCTGAAATCCGACATCTTACCGGTCTTGGAAATCGGCGCAAGCGCCGTTCACGTGCCGTACGAAACCGAGTGGTTTCACGAAAAGGTTTCCGACGAGGAATTAAAAGACAAGGACTTCGCGCGATTAGACAGCATCGCCGAATTGCCCGCCTGGTTAAAAAGAACTGAAACCCGCATCGCGTGACGCAATCGTAAAAAGCGTCGCGACAGTCCCGATATTCGGCGACGACTCGGCGCTTTACGAAGCGATGGGCTCTGCTGCGCTGGCAAGAGCGAGCGCAAATCCGGCTTGACGCGTAAGAAAACAATCCCTCGGCTGACTTAATCCGTTAAAGAAATTTCAGCCGAAGAAAAAGCGGGAAGCCTTAAGGCTTCCCGCTTTTTCTATATTCGAAAGCGAAAGCTAGTATCTACCGCCCGAAACATCGGTTTTCAGATCCAGAAAGCTCGAAGAAGCAGCGTGGAAATCGAGCGAGTCGAAATCTTCCTGAACCGATAAGACGCGAATCGCCTCGGTGAAGACGTAGCGCTTGCTTCTAACCTCGAAAATATACGTTTCACCGACCGCTACGCCTTCGAAACGATAATAACCGAACGCGTTTGAGCGCGCCGTGCGCACGTTGCCGGTATTGTCATACATCAGCACCTGCGCGTTGGCGAGCGGCGAGCCGAAGGGCGAATAAATGCGCCCGCCGACAGTCGCGCCAGCGGCGGTCGGCGCGAAAGGTCCGAGGATGACGTTATTGACGCCGATCCATTCGTCGGGTCCGGCGGCGTTGGAGGTAATCAATCTGACCTGTACCTGCGGTTGATTATTAACCGCCGCCGGGAGCGCCACGTTTACCGTCGTGGTTCTGCCCGAGATATTCGGTCCGTCGGTCGCGTCCGCGATGTAGCCCGCCGGAACGTTGACGAAAGGTCCGGTCTCGCCGATTCTGTATTGCAGGGCAATCTGCGAAACCGACGAGTTGTTGCCGCCGTCGACGTCGCGGACGCGATAACTCATATTAATGCCGGTGCGTCCGGTGGTATTGATGTAAAACACCATATACGGGTTATCCGCCTGCACGTTGCCCTGAAAGCCGTAGCAGATATTATTGGCATCCGGCGCGCGGTCGAATTCCGCCAAGCCGCCGTTGTTGACGGCGCTCGTGTTGCCTTTATTCGCCTGAATGTAAGTGTCGGCGGTCAGAGGAAGCGGAAAACTGACTCCGGTTTCCGTGTTGGTGACCGTCTGCGGGTCGACGCCCTCGGCGGCAAGGTCATCGCCGCGATAGCCTTCGACGTGCGCAACATTGCTCCAATCGTGGTTGGAGGCAATGAGGTCGGCGCTCGCCGCGTCGGCGGTCAGGGTCAACGAAAGATTGCCGCTCGAAAAATTGTAATAAGTGTTGCCGGCTGAAACCGGCGCGACGAGCGAAAAGCGCTCCGCCAAAGTTTCGCCGTCTGCGCTGAAAGGCAGCGGCAAGGCGAAACCGAAAAATAAAACGAAGACTAAACATGAAGCGATAAAAAAACTCGCCCACTTCTGCGCGAACGCAGATTTACCTAATAAAGTTTTGTGCATATTCTTATCCTTTGCAGAAAATAAAATTGTAGAAATTGTTGAAAGAAGAAATCGTGGGACGATTTAGCAGATAGAAAACACTACGGAAAGCGAGTGTCTTAAATATCGCAGTAATTGATAGATTTTAGTGGGGATAAAGGGAAGTCAGCTTTTGAAATCCGGCTTGAAGGCATTTGTTTTCGGAAAACAAAAGCTATCGCCAAAAACATAATGCCAGAAATTTAATTAAAACACAAGAACCTTGATAAAAAATGTTAAACCGACCGGCGAAAACGCTGAATAAAAAGCGGATGCGGCGGAAATCGAGGCTTCGAAAAGCGGAATTTCAGAAGAAAAAGCGAAGAAAAGCGAAATCGAATCCAAACTCGCAGATGACGTCTCAAAAAATCGATTTACAGAACAATTAATTCGCATTTCGCGTAGTAAGGCAGGGAGTTTGTTCGGCAGGAAACTGAAATATGCTGGAAACGGTTAATCTTTATAAAACTTATACGAGCGACGGCGCGGATTACGAGGTTTTGAAAAACGTCAATCTGCGCATCGACGACGGCGACTGCCTGGCGATTATCGGCAAATCGGGCAGCGGAAAATCGACTTTGATGCATCTTCTGGCGTGTCTCGACGCGCCGACTTCCGGAGCGGTTCTGCTGGACGGCGCGGACGTTTCGCATCTGTCGGAAAAGGAAAAAGACCTTTTGCGAAATCAAAAATTCGGCTTTGTCTTCCAGCAGTTTTTCCTGAACGGGCGCGATACCGTTCTGGAAAACGTCATTTTGCCGATGCGCATTCGCGGCTCGACGCAGTATCGAATGATAAAGGACGCGATGGACGCGCTCGACGCCGTCGGGCTGAAAGACAAGGAAGACAAGCGCGCGAAAGACCTTTCGGGCGGCGAAAAACAGCGCGTCTGCATCGCGCGGGCGCTGGTCGGAAACCCGCAAATCGTTTTTGCCGACGAGCCGACCGGCAATCTCGACTCGAATACGAGCGAGGCAATCGAGAATATGCTTTTTGAACTGAACCGGCAGAAGGGAATTACGCTCGTCGTCGTCACGCACGACAATGATTTGGCGCGGAAATGCCGCCGCGTGATTGAACTGAAGGACGGCGAGATTATAACTGGGAACTGATAACCGATAACTGATAGTGAAAAGCAAAACTATCAGTTATCGGTTATCAATTATCAGCTATCAGTTAATATGAAAACGTGGGAATTAATCAAAATTGCCAACCGCAATCTTTTTCGCAACAAGCTGCGCACTTTTCTGACGATAATGGCGATTTTTATCGGTTCGTTCACGCTTGTTTTGACCAACGGCTTGGGCGACGGCTTGCGCGATTACATCGAAAATCAGGTGAAAAATCTCGAAGGCAGCAACGTTCTTTTCATCCGCAAAAAGGTCGAAACCGAAGATAAGGAAACCAAAATCGGCGAGCCGACCGAATACCGCGAGACAGCGCCGGACGAAGCCGGAAATCTGTTTGACCCGAATTCGATGATTGTTTCGCCAGCCCAAATCGAAAGCGCTTTAAAGGAAATCGAGGAAGTTCGAAGCATCACGCCGCGCTACGACACCGAAGGCGAATACATCACGCTCGACGGCGCGAAAAAATACCAGCTCGCACTCGGAATGCTGTCCGAAGGCGTGAGGCAGAAAACCGAAGCGGGAAAAACCATCGACGGCGCCAACCAGATTCTGCTGCCGCTCGGCTTGGCGAAAGCCTTCAGCGAAAATATCGACGCGCTCGTCGGCAAATCGGCGACCATCGCCTACAAAGACGCGGGCGGCATGATGAAAACTCTCTCGCTCGAAATCGTCGGCGTGGCGACCAAAGGCTTTATGGCAAACTACAATTGCTTTATCGACGCGCAGACCGCGCGCCGGATTTACGAAGACCAATCGCGCGGGCGGAACGATTTTAACAAATTCAACAGCTTCACGGTGCAGCTGAGCACGGGCGATGAAACGAGGCTCCGGGAAATCAAAAAGAAGCTCGACGCGAAAGGCTTTTCCGCCGAAACTTTTGCCGACCAGAAGAAAAGAACTTACGACGCCATCGGCGTTCTGCAAATCGGCTTGAATTTATTCGCGTTTATCGCTCTGCTGGCGGCGTCTTTCGGCATTATCAATACGCTCGTCATCGCCGTTCTGGAAAGAACGAAGGAAATCGGTTTGCAGAAAGCGCTCGGAATGGGACGCGGAAAAGTTTTTCTGCTGTTCTCGCTCGAATCGGTTTTGATCGGCTTCTGGGGCGCGATGCTCGGCATCTTCGGCGGCTTGCTTATCGGGATAACGGCAAACGTTTTTCTCGCGCGGACGTATCTCGAATCGTTTGAAGGCTACAGCTTATTCGTCTTTACGATTCCTTCGCTGCTGTTCGTCGTAATTCTGGTCTGCCTGATTGCCTTTGTCGCCGGAGTTCTGCCCGCCTTTCGCGCGAGCCGCCTGAATCCGATTGAGGCTTTAAGATATGAATGATAAGAAAGAAAATTAGAGGCAGAGACATCGCAGGCGCAGAGAAAGAAATTAACCGGGACAGCACGGAGCAGGATAGACAAGGATAAGAAAGATGATTTCTATTTAAATCATCCCTATCTATCCTGCCGTCGCGGTTAATTTCTTTTTTTAAATCTCTGCGCCTGCGGTGAAAAAAAATAAAGGAGAAATATGATTGTTACAACCGGAAACGAAGTGGAGATGGGCAGAATCGTTCAATATCTGGGCGTCGTGCGCGGCATCGTCGTGCGCGCGCCTAGCATCGGGCAGGGAATCGTCGGCGGGCTGAAGTCGATAATCGGCGGAAACATCGAGGAATTCTCGCAGGTTTGCGAAGCGGCGCGGCTCGAAGCCTTTAACCGGATGCTCAAGCAGGCGCACGAAATCGGCGCGGACGCCGTTATCGGAATGCGCTACGACGCGACCGAATTCAGCCAGTCGGCGACCGAAGTTCTGGCTTACGGAACGGCGGTTAAGCTGGCGAACAAGGAAGACGAGAAGTGAAAACGGGAAACGGAAAATCTAGAGCGAAAAGCCCGGGATGTGAAAAAGACATTCGGAATTTTCCATTTTCCGTTTTTCTTTAAGGCAGAAACGAGCCTTTGCCGTTGCGTCCGATGCGCATATTGACGAGCCAGTCGAGCCAGCGATATTTCAAGGCTTTCGGCGCGAGATGCTCGGTGATGGCAAAGGCTTCGTGGCGCGAGCCGTCGGGACATTTTATTTCCGTCTCGCTCAAGAATCGCAGGTAAAAAAAGCTCGCGTCAATCAATTTGGTTTGGCGGACGGAAAACTTAACGTCTCCGGCGGTCGAAAAATTTAACGACTTCGGATATTTCATCCCGAAGATGTTGCGCGCGTAATCGGCTTCTTCGCAGTCGGCGTCCGTCGCCTGCAGCTCGCCGTTTTTAACCAGAAAAAGCTTGGTCGTCGGTTTCGCGCCCGCTTCCTTATAACGGTAAAAAACCGCCGTCGCATCGGTAAAATGCGCGCGTCCCCATTGCCAGTCCTGCACGGTTTCCGCCAGCCAGCGCGCATCCGTGTTGTGGTCGTGATAACCCGTGCCGCGAAAATGATGAACGTCTTTGAGCTTTCCCTTGCTTTGAAAAACTTCGATTTTTCCCGTGACGTCCGAACGCGGCGCGACCAGATTCCAGTTGTGCGAGTTCGCCTGCGGCGCAAAATCTTTTTCCGGCAGAAAATCGCTCTCAATCGAAAGCCATTCGAGCCTCGCTTTTAATTTATAATTTTTGCGCAAGGTCGCGTTGATTTGCAAAAGATAGCCCGAACCGTAAGGCGCGGTTTCAAATTTGAATTCGTTTTCGCCAAGGCGGCACGCCGGAGTTTTTTCGTCGCCGAAAAACTGTTCGGCTGGAAACTCGTTAATCGCGCGGTAAAGCGGCTTGCCGTCCTTGTAATAAATAAAAACCAGCGCCGGAAAGCGCGGCGCGTGCGGATTGCGGGTTGCGGATTGCTGCTTGCCGCTGCTCTGGACGATGCCCGACGCCCGGCTTTCAATCAACTTGTTGTACCTGGGCGAAAAGATGAAATTGTCGAGAAAAATCACGACAATCGCTTCGCGCCCGTCGTCGGAAAGCGCGTCGAAATACCACCATTCGTAACCGCGCGCGTCGGTTTTCGGATGCCAGACGTCCGCCGCGATGCTCGACGAATAGGAAAACTTTTCAGGCAGAGCCTGTTCTGTCGTTGCCGTCGCCATCTGATTTTTGCCTCGTTCGGGAAATTTGAAAACCTAAAACCTAAAACGAAAGTTACCCGCAAACCGGCGCAAAGTCAAAATTTTTTTAGAAAGCGGGCTTTCGCCCGGTCATTAAATAACGGCAAACTTTTGTTTCTCAAGTCGAATCTCTAGATTGTTCAAGATAATCTCTCCCGATTCTTTGGAGAAGGGGAATAAAAAAATGAAAATGGGAACAAAAGCGTTTTTGTTGATTTTGGTTCTGGCGATCGGGCTTTTCGCTGCGGGCGCGGCGAAGCGCATCAGCATCGGCGAGATTGAAGCGAATTCATCGAAATACGTCGGCAAGAAAGTTACGGTCACCGGAACGGTCGAAACCGGTTACGGCGTTTCGCTGCCGGAGATATTAATCCGCAAAGGCACGGGCGGCACTTATAAAATCGACGACGGTACGGGCGAAATCTGGGTCGTCACGCAGCGGAGCGTTCCGCAAAAGGGCGCCCGCATCAAAGTGAAAGGCAAAATTCAAAACGGCGTGACTTATAACGGCACCAACTACGGCTTGGTCATATATGAAGACAAACGTAGTTTCGAGGAAAGGTAAAGCGCGCGCGGAAAATGACAAACGGCGAGCGGCGAGGTTAAAATCCTTGTCGTTCGCTTTTTCTTTATGAAAACTTTAATCGAATCTTTCGAGCGGCAATTTCTGCTGGTTCACGAGCGGTCGCGGGAAATCGTCAGTAAAACCCCGAATGAAAAATTATACTGGCAGCCGCGCGAGCGCGCAGCGCTGTTTCCGGTCAATTCCTGCGGCGAATATATCTTGCGCTCGGCGGGCGCGATTGAACAAACTTTCGGCGGCATCACGACGCGGCTCTGGGACGACCCGTTTGAATGGACTCTGCCGGAAGAACTTTCGACGAGCGAGCTGATTTTGAATTATTTAAACGAGGTCGAAGAAACCCGGAAAAGAGGTTTTTCGCTGTTTCGTTCCGACGCGGATTTAAGTCGCGAAATGCCCGCGCCGGAAAAACTGAAAACGATTTTCGCGCTGCTGCTGGAAACCGTCGCCCGCGCCGAGAATTTTCAGGGTCGCGCCCTCGCCGTTTTTCGGGAATTTTCCGAAGAGAAAATTCAAACCGGATGGGCAGCGTAAGCGTGAATAGTGAACGATGAAAAACGAATAATTTTCACTATTCACTATTCACTATTCACTCAACCGTCCGGTTCTGGCAAATCGAACTTTTTTGTGCGAAAATTCGTTAGCCGTAAAGACTTCTAGAAATTGTCAATCCGGAGAGAGAAAAAATGCACTGTCCCCGCTGCGGTCAACAACAGGTTTCCGAAGACACGCGCTTTTGTTCGCGCTGCGGTTTTTCGCTCGGACTCGTCTCGGAAATCCTGGCTCACGGCGGCGTTTTGCCGCAATTAGCCGATTTACACAAGAAAAAGAAAAAATTCTGGACGCGCAAAAACGGAATGAAAGTCGGCTTGGCGTGGTTTCTGGTGCTCGCCGTTTTGGTGACTCCGATAATGGGCATCCTCATTGAAGAAGAGGCGATGCTGATTGCCGCTTTCGGTTTTATCACGGGATTATTGATGATGATTTTTTCGTGGATGTTTCTGGAAAGCGAGCCGAAATACTCCGCGCTTGAAACCGGCTATCAATCCGCTAATTATCTAGGCGGAAACGCCGCGCCGCACAACGCTCTGCCGCCTCAGCAGGCACAACCGGCGCAGGATTTCGTTGCGCCGCCCGTCGGCGCGTGGAAAGCGGCGAATACAAGCGAGATGGTTCCACACAGCGTGACGGAAGGTACGACCAAACTGATTCAGAAAGACGAGTAAAAGGAGAAAAAAATGTTCTGTCCAACCTGTGGTCAAAGGCAAATTACCGAAGAAACGCGTTTCTGCTCGCGCTGCGGTTTTTTGCTGACCGGCGTCCCGCAATTGATTGCCAACGGCGGCGTGCTGCCGCAAGCTTTGCCGTCGGTTGAGGCGAAAGCGATGTCGCCGCGTAGAAAAGGTTTACGACAGGGCGGAATGTTGTTTATGTCCGGTATTTTGATAGTTCCGCTGCTGGCGGTTACTCTGGTCGGAATTTTGAATATGCAGGGATTTCCCGTCGCGATTGCCGCATTGCTGACATTTCTCGGCGGAATTTTGCGTATGATTTTCGCTTTGTTGTTTGAATCAAATCAACCTTATGGAGCGACTCTGGAGGAAAATGTCCTGAATACGGCGCAGAATTTTCTCGGCAAAAACAAATCAGCCGCCGCGCTGCCGCCGCAGCAATCAATCCCGACTTCGAGTTACGTTCCGCCGACCGCCGGCAACTGGCGCGACACCAACGATTTAAACGCGACGCCGAGCGTCACGGAAAACACGACGAAATTTCTGGACGAAAAATAGATAAAAAATGCCAAATGCAAAATGCACACTGCAAAAAGGAATTACTTCCTGATATTTTGCAGCGTGCATTTTATGCGCGCGGGCTTCTGACAGCTTAGAGCGCCGGCGGCTGCGGCGTTGTTCCGCCTTTTGTGCCTTGAAAATCGTAAGTGATATAAAGATTCAGCGCATTGTCTTTGATGTCCGAGCGAACGTCTTTGACGCGCGCGCTTAAAGTTCCTTCGGTCGCCGCAATCGGCAGATTCAGGGCGATTTGCTGACCGCGCAGGATGACAATCGGATTGACGCGCTGGTTTAAAACATTCTGCACCAGCGGCGTGACCAGCCCGCTGACGAGCGGGTTCAAGCCGTCGAGATTGACCGTTTCGACATTGATTTGACCGAAAACCGTTTGCTGCGCTTCGTCAAACCTGAGAGCCATATTCGCCTTCGCCCAGCCGGAAAATTCAATGCACTGACCGAAAACCGTCGTGCTGCCGCTGAAAGCGAGCGGCGCGAGAATCTGACTGTTTTCCAGCCGGACCTCGGTTTTCACGCCGCTGCCTTCGGGCTTGAGCGTGATTTTTCCGTCACAGGTGCCGGACTGAAAAGCGATTTTCTCCGGTTGCCGGTTTTCCGCGCTGCCGGAGTTTTCCGCGAGCTGCAAAGGAAAAGACGGAGCGTTCATATCGCGGAAAATCGTGCCGAGAACCGTGTCGAAAAATTGCTGGTTCAGCACGACGCTTGCCGTTCCCGCCGCCACGCCGTTCGGGTCGGGCGCTTGAATCGGTCTGCCCGGCGGCGGCGCGGCGGCGCGCGGAACGCCGACGTAAAAATAAAAAATTCCCGCCCCGCCGATTATTAAACCCAACAACGCGCCGAGTAAAAAAGTTATTGTCTTGCTCATATAAACCCCCGTGAAAAAATGCAAAGCGCAAAATAAAGAAGACAGAAATCAAAAGTCGGAAGATGAATTTTTACTGTCTTCCGACTTTTGATTTCCGCATTTCGCCTTTGCTCTATTGAGTCGGCGCCGGTGTCGGCGGCGGCGCCTGCGGCGCCGGATTTCCGGTTGCCGACGGTTGTGCCGACCGCATTAATTGCCCGACGATAGCCGCCGCCGCGCTGAACACGAGATTGACCTGCTGTTTGACTTCTTCCGGCGCGACTTTTTTATAATCGGTCGGCTCGGCGAAAAGACTGGCGTCGGCGTTCGTCGTGATATTGCTCATCTCCGTGCCGATTCTGATTCCGCTCACGCCCTGCACGTTTCCGCCCTGCGATTGCGAAACCGTCTCGGAGCGCAGCGGCAGGCTCGTTTCCTTATCGACGTAAACGAACGATTCGGTATTGACCTGTCCGGCTTGCGTTCCCGTGTTGGCGGTCGCGCCGTAGCGATATTTGATGACGGTGCGCCCGCTCAATTGTTCCTCGCCGACGCGTTCGACGCCGCGAATATTCTTGACCTGATTGACGATTTCGCCCGGCATCAGCATTCTTCTGACTTCAAAACCGAGAGCTTCTTTCGTCAATTCCGCATATTGCTTGCGGTTCGGCGAAATGACGAATTGTTTTTCGCCTTTATCCAGATAGATAAGCTTTTCGCCGCCCGGCAGAGAAAATTCCATCCGCCGGTCGTTGCCGTTGCGCGCGACGTTCGCCTGCACGCTCGGCACGCTCACTTTCTGGTCGCCCAGCGTCTCGAGCTTCAGCGTGACGGTCGCCGTATAAACATCCGGCTCTTTCGTCTCGACCGACGCTCCGGCTGACGTATTCGTGTTGACGTTCGTCAAATTCGCGTTTGAGTTGATATTGATGTTTAGATTCGAACTGTTTGAAATTGCCGTCGTATTGGAATTGCCGTTCGACACCGGCGCGCCGCCGCAGCCGAGCGTCAGCGCCGCCGCCGCGAGCGACAAAAGCAGAAAAGACAAATTTTTCATAAACCCTCCCGTTTTCTATTAATAATATTTAGAATAGCGTTTTTATCGACGTTTAGGAAGTAAATTTTAAATTTCGAGTTTTGAATTTCAAGTCTGCGGCAGAAGATTTATTCAAAATTGAAAATTCAAAACTCGAAACTTTTCCTTTTAATATCCGACCGCTTCGCCGTCGCTGCGCGAATCGATCGCGCCGAGCCGGACATTGGTTTTTTCTTCAATCGCAATGGCGGTCATCGAGGCGATATTGGCGGGCTTTCCGGCGAATTTATGCCCGTAATTTTCCAGAATTTTTATCGTGTCCGAACTCATCCCGACCGGTTCGTAAACCATCTCGTCCGGCAGCCATTGATGATGAACGCGCGGCGCGTCAATCGCCTGCTGGATGTTCATATCGTGGTCGATCATATTAACGACGGCTTGCAGCACCGCCGTAATAATTCGCGGTCCGCCGCGCGCGCCCAGAGCGAACCACAGCGAGCCGTCCTTGCGCAAAACAATGGTCGGCGTCATCGAAGAAAGTGGGCGCTTGCCCGGCTCGACCTTGTTGCGCTCGCCCTGCACCAAGCCGAACATATTCGGCTTGCCCGGTCGCGCGGCGAAATCGTCCATCTCGTCGTTCAGCAAAACGCCGGTTCCGCGCGCCGTGACCGCCGAGCCGTATAAATCGTTGATTGTATAAGTGTTTGTGGCGACGTTTCCCTGCGCGTCGACGACCGTGAAATGCGTCGTTTCGGTCGGCTCTTTTCTTTCGGCGCGAAATTGACCGGCGCGGATTTCGGCGCTCGGCGTCGCTCTGGTCATACTTATCGAATTTGAACGCGCCAGGGCGTATCTCTTATCAATGAGCTGCGCGGTCGGAACTTCGGCGTAATCCGGGTCAGCCATATGTTCGGCGCGGTCGGCAAAAGCGCGGCGCATCACTTCGGTCAAAAGGTGATATTTTTCCGACGAAGCCCAGTTCATTTTTTCCACGTCGTATTTTTCGAGCATATTCAAGGCTTGCAAAAGAACGATTCCGCCCGAACTCGGCGGCGGCATCGTGATAATTTCATAGCCGCGATACGTTCCCTTAATCGGCGTGCGCTCTTTCGCCCGGTAATTTTTTAAATCTTCCAGCGTTATCAAGCCTTTGTTCGCCTTCATATCGGCGGCAATCAATCGCGCGGTTTCGCCCTCGTAAAAATCCTTCGCGCCGAATCTTTGAATTCTCGAAAGCGTCTGCGCCAGTTCCGGCTGCCGCAGGCGGTCGCCTTCATTGAATAATTTCCCGTTGTTCAGAAAAATCTTTTTGCTGTCGGCGTATTTTTCCAGATTATCTTCGTAAGATTTAAAAAGATTTGCCAGCCGGTTCGACAAAACGAAGCCGTCCTGCGCCAGCTTTCGGGCGGGCTCGACCAAATCCGCCCATTTTATTTTGCCCGAGCCGTATTTTTTAAAAGCCATTTCCAGACCGGCGGGCGTTCCCGGCACGCCCGAAGCGCGATAGCCGATGGTCGATGAGCCTTCGCCTTTGATAAGCTCGCCGCTTTTGTTCACGAAAATGTCGCGCGTCGCCGCTTTCGGCGCCATCTCGCGGTAATCAATCGCCGATGTGCGCCCGTCGCGGAAACGAATCAGCATAAAACCGCCGCCGCCCAAATTTCCGGCTTCCGGGTAAGTCACGGCTAAAGCGATCGCCACCGCCACCGCCGCATCGACCGCATTGCCGCCGCGCCGGATGACGTCGATGCCGATTTTCGACGCCAAATCGCTCTGCGAAGCGACCATCGCGCGCTTTCCGCGTACCGGCTCGCGCCACGCTGCTCTGACCTGAAACTCCGGCGGCAGACCGACTAAAAAGAAACTAAAAATCAGACAGAAAACGAATAGTTTTTTTATTGATTTCATAACTTTGGTTTTTTTGATAATACAACAAAATTTTACCAATTCGACAATTATCCGCGATTTTGAAGATTAAATTCGATTAAATTTTTAGCAGGTCGTATGAAGTCTTGGCAAATAATGTAAAATGAAGTAAATTTAAGTGTTTCACTCTGAAACATCCCCACAATTTATAAAAGTTCGCCTGCAATCTCCGGAACTAAAAAAGAGCGGTTTTGGAACGAGGTCAAATTAGTATGAAAAAGATTATTTCAACAATTATTATCACAATCCTTTGTTTTTCGTCGGCGCTTTTTGTTTCCGCGCAGAAAAATTCAGGTTTAGCCGCACAAAATCCGATTTTACAACGCGCTAAATTATTCGAGTCGGCGGCGGCTTTTACGGACGAAAACGGCGTCTGGCTCGAATGGCAGACGGGAATCGAAAACGAGATTATAGGATTTCACGCTTATCGCGTCG